>JAPHTL010000337.1 GCA_026193355.1 Rhodospirillales bacterium | reverse complement strand
ATCCGGTGTCGATGTTTTCGATGCCGCCATGGACAGTTTTTCCGGTCTTACCTCGCAGCCCAACCTGGGCTCGCTGGTCGAGGCCCTGCGCAGGAGCGATCGTGACACGGGACTGCGCCCCGATGTGATCAGGAAATTTTCCGATTATTGGGAGTTTGTCCGAAAACAGTACACCGCGTTCGAAAGCGATCTTCGTTTCGGCGCATCCGAAGTCTATCTGCACGAGATGCCGGGCGGTCAGTTCACCAACCTCAAGGAACAGGCCCGGTCGATGGGGCTTCAGGAGCGCTGGCATGAAGTGGCCGAGGCCTATGCCCGCGTGAATGAGATGTTCGGTGACATTGTGAAGGTGACGCCTTCGTCGAAGGTTGTTGGCGACATGGCGCTTTCGATGGTTTCTGCCGGCCATACACCGGCCGATATAATGGATGCCGACAAGGAAATATCATTTCCGGATTCTGTTGTTTCCTTTTTCCGCGGCGATCTCGGTCAACCGCCCGGTGGTTTCCCGGAAGCATTGCAGCGGAAGGTGTTGAAGGGGGAGGCGGCGCTCACCAGACGGCCTGGCGCAACCTTGCCTGACGCCGATTTCGAAAAGCTTCGGGCGGAAGCGGAGAAAAAGGCGGAACGACACATCAGTGAGCGGGAGTTTGATTCCTATCTGATGTATCCCAGGGTTTTCACCGATTACGCATCTTTCCGCAGAGAGCACGGCCCGGTCTGTGTGCTTCCGACGCCGATCTTCTTTTACGGCATGGCGCCGGGTGACGAGATCATGGTCGATCTGGAGGCCGGCAAGACCCTGATCATCCGTTGTCAGGCTATCGGCGAG
Organism: Rhodospirillales bacterium; assembly: GCA_026193355.1. Lineage (GTDB taxonomy): Bacteria > Pseudomonadota > Alphaproteobacteria > Rhodospirillales > JAPHTL01 > JAPHTL01. The sequence goes on along the minus strand of JAPHTL010000337.1, from coordinate 36,584 downwards.
CCGGACGAGGATGGATACGTCAAGGTTTTCTACGAGTTGAATGGACAGCCGCGAACGGTCAGGGTCGTCAACCACAAGACCGCCGACAAGGTTGAAAAGCGATCCAAGGCGGAAGACGGAAATCCGGACCATGTCCCGGCTCCGATGCCCGGCATGATCGCGTCCCTCGCCGTTTCAGAGGGGCAAGCCGTGAAGCCCGGAGACCTGCTGCTGACCATCGAGGCGATGAAAATGGAAACGGCGATTCATGCGGACCGCGCCGGCACCGTCACGCGGATCGTTCTGCCCGCCGGAACGCAGGTGGACGCCAAGGACCTCCTGATCATCATCTCCGACAAGGCCTGATCCGCCATCAGGTTTTGGTCTGTGCCTTCGCCCAACTGTCGCGCAGCCCCACGGTTCGATTGAAGACAGGTCGTTCCGCGCTTCCGTCGGCATCGGCGCAGAAGTAACCAAGCCGCTCGAACTGAATGCTCTGTCCTTCGGCGCTATCGGCCAGCGAGGGCTCAAGAAAACAGTTGTCGAGAACGGTGAGTGAGCCTGGATTGATGTCGTCGAGATAATTGCCGCTTGCGCCGGGTTCTTCCGCGGCGAACAGGTGGTCATACAGGCGCACTTCCGCCTTGATGGCGTGCTCCGCGGAAACCCAGTGGATCGTTCCCTTGACCTTTCGTCCGTCCGGCGCATCGCCGCCCCGGGTCGCAGGATCGTAGGTGCAGCGCAATTCAACGACCTCTCCCGCCGCGTCCTTGACGACTTCGTTGCAGGTAATGAAGTAGGCGTAGCGAAGCCGGACTTCGCGGCCGGGCGCCAGACGGAAAAACTTCTTCGGTGCGTCTTCCATGAAGTCTTCCCGCTCGATGTAGAGCGTACGGGAAAACGAAACCAGCCGCGATCCAGCGTCCGGATCCCCGGGATTGTTGACGCATTCGAGCAAATCGTCCGCCGCCTCTTCGGGGTAATTTGTGATGACCACCTTGAGGGGATCGAGAACGGCCATGCGCCTTTCCGCGACCTTGTTCAGATGCTCCCGCGTACAATGGTCGAGAACAGCCATATCAACCGTTGCCGCCGCCCTTGAAACGCCGATCCGGCTTGCAAAATCGCGGATGGCCTCGGGCGGGATGCCGCGCCTGCGCATGCCGCTCAACGTAGGAAGACGCGGATCGTTCCAGCCGTTGACATGACCACCTTCAACCATCTCGATCAGCTTGCGTTTCGAGAGAACCGTATAGGTCAGGTTGAGGCGCGCAAATTCGATCTGCCTTGGCTTCGATGGGGTCGGAAGGTTGTTCACAAGCCAGTCGTACAGTGGCCTGTGATCTTCGAATTCCAGCGTGCAAAGTGAATGTGTGATGCCTTCGATGGCATCCGACTGGCCATGCGCGAAGTCATAGGTCGGATAGATGCACCAGGCGTCGCCGGTTTTCTGATGGTGGCGATGCATGATCCGGTAGAGGACGGGATCGCGCATGTTGATGTTACCCGACGCCATATCGATCTTTGCGCGAAGAACTTTTGCGCCGTCCGGGAAATCACCTGCACGCATGGAACGGAACAGCGCAAGGTTTTCCTCCACGGTTCTGTCGCGGTAGGGGCTGTTGCGACCGGCTTCGGTCAGGGTGCCCCTGTATTCGCGCATCTCGTCAGCCGACAGGTCATCAACATAGGCCTTGCCCGCGCTGATAAGGTGTTCGGCCCATGCGTACAGCTTTTCGAAATAATCCGATGCGTAGAAAATATTCTTGCCCCAGTCGAAACCAAGCCAGCGCACGTCCTGCTGAATCGATTCAACGAACTCCATCTCTTCCTTCGCCGGGTTGGTGTCGTCGAAGCGAAGGTGGCATCGCCCGTTGAATTCGTTTGCAATCCCGAAATTCAGGCAGATGGATTTCGCGTGACCGATATGAAGGTAGCCGTTCGGTTCGGGGGGGAACCGCGTGACAATGGTTTCGTGGCGGCTTTCCCCGACTTCTTCGCGGATGATGTCGCGGATGAAATTGTTGGGTTTGTCTTCGCCAGCCGTTGTTTCTTCTGTCACGGTGTTTGTTCCAATCCGATGTCGTGTGCACCCTTGCACCGCCTGCGCCTTGTTTTGCCAAAGAAAGCCCCCCTTGCCAAGCCAAACCAACTTATCCGGGACGTCTTTCCAGATGCGAACGCCAGAAAGGGGGCGAGCAGGAGGCAAAGGCCTTCTTGCAACGAAAAGAGTCGTCTTTGTGTCATGTTAACTGATAGCATCGGCTTGCTGATTGGCTAACTGCTGCGGGATGAATGAATTCCGATGATCGGAATGGAGCGGCACGAAAATAACAGACCTGACCGGCGGATCATCGATCTGGCCGATACTGCTGATCACACCATCACCCTTTATGACCATTTTGCCGATTGCGTCCGTCTTGGCCGCTACCTGACGATTCCAGGAACGGATATCTACGTCACCAGCGACCAGATACGTGACCGCCGCCCCGGTACGCCCCTTGCGCGTCTGAGCGCGGATTCCGCCGCCGTCGCCGCGATCTTTTCCCGCGATCCGATCGTTGCCGAAACCGCCTTGCTGCCTCTGGCCCGTTCCGCCCTTCATTCGACCGGACTTGATCATGAGAAGATGGAGCGTCTGTTCGCGCTCATTATCGACAATGCGCAACAGTCCCGGGTCAGGGAAAGCGCCAGGGAAGTGGCGCTCAGGCGTTTTCGCGAAAGCGAAATCAGGACTCTCGAAAACGACCTTGGGAACTATATCGCCCCGGCGCGCCGCAGGCTGCAAAGCTTCCTTGGCGTTCTGGACGATATTGCGCAGGGCCGCATGACACCGGGCGAGTTCCATCAGGAGTTTGTCGATTTCACCAGGAATGTCGCCGGACGCATCGATTTCGGCGTTTTCTCCATCTGTCTTGACGGAATCATGATTCACCCCAAGATTCCGCTTGAGGCCAAGGTTGGCGTCGTTGATGAACTCATGCGGTTTCCAAAGCTTCTTCAGCGCGAGTTGCTGACCAATGCGCTGGTCAAGGGACGCGCCAATGCCGAACTTTTGCGTTACATCCGCAAGACCGTTCTTTCCTCACTGACGGCGGAAGCCGTGGTCGAAATCCGCCTGCTTGAAGCCTACAAACGCCGCAAGTTGACGAGCGATCAGATAAGGCGGGCGCTGGACGGCGAGATGGATATCGCCGTGGTCCAGGCGCTTTCCGAAGACGACGACATCGCCATCCGCGTCTAGAGGGCGTCGAATTTCACGAAATAATTGTTTCTTGGGGGGGGCGAATATACGGCCTGCGGCCTGTTATTCGGTCAGTTCCCGCAGATAGACCGGAAGGATGAATGCCGCCTTGTGGAATTCGGGCGTGTAATAGCGGGTATTCAGATCAAGCGCGTTGAAACGCTCCCTCAATGTCTCGACAGGGATATCCAGAAGTGACGGGTCGTCGCTGCCCCATCCGAACACCATGTTTCCGCCGATATAGCTGGGGATTGTCGCGATATAGGCGGATGGCGCGGCGAAAAGCGCCCGAAAATGCTCTGCCGTCGCCGTCAGTTCCCAGGGTTGCATGAATGGCAGGCCGCTCTGGATCACCAGCACACCGCCTTCGTTCAGGTGCGCCTTGCAATCTGTGTAGAACTCGCGTGTAAAAAGCACCTCGGCCGGGCCGATGGGGTCGGTCGAATCAACGATGATCACATCGAAACGATCTGCGGAATCGTGAACGAACGCCGCGCCGTCGCCGTAGACAAGGTTTGTCCTGGGATCTTCGAAGGCGCCGTTCGAGACATCGGGGAAGTGCTCAAGGCACATTTCGGTGACCGCGGGATCGATTTCCACCATCGTGGCCTTTTCGACGCCCGGATGCATCAGAACGCGGCGAAGCATTCCACCGTCGCCGCCGCCGATGATCAACACGGACTTGGCCGCGCCATGCGCCAGGATCGGCACATGGGCCATCATTTCGTGATAGATGAACTCATCCCGCTCGGCGAGTTGGGCGATTCCGTCCAGGGTGAGCATCTTGCCGAACTTCGCGTGCTCGAAGATCGCCAGATGCTGATGGCCGGTTCCGGTTTCGAAATAAAGGGTGTCCGCGCGGTAACTCGTAATGATTCCGTCGTGGATCTTTTCTTCGATCCAGCGATCGCTCATGCCGCGTCCTTGCCTCGACGGATTTCATCGACGACAACCTTCACAGGACCGAACGCCTTTTCAAGTACGGGAATGGCATTCAGGGGCTCGGCGCCGCCACACATGAAAACGTCAAATGCGGCATAATCCCGCTCCGGCCAGGTATGAACGGAAATGTGGGATTCGCTCAGCACCGCAACGCCGGAAATGCCGCCGTTGGGGGTGAAGTGATGAAGGTGGATGTGCAACAGGGTCGCCTTGCAGACCTCGACACATTCACGCATGGCTGCATCCATGCGTTTCATGTCGCCGAGATTTTTGGCGCCGATCAGATCAATGATCAGGTGGGTTCCGGCAAAGCGTTCCCCGTCCTTTTCAACGAAATAGTCCTTGCGTTCCTCGGCCTGCGGCTCCTTGAACGCGGCGGTTGCGACTGCAGAGCTGCCGGCGGCCAAAATCGTATTGACCGTCTCGCGCTCGACGAGGTCGTACTCATTCACCACATGAGCAAGGGTGTCATTCAGAGACATCGGCGGATACCCCTCTATCAGCGGATGATCCTTAATCATCCGTCCGTAGCCAAAAACCGCCTTGGCGGCGCGTTTGGAGAATGGTGGGAGTTCTGCTTTGTGCTGTATCGGCGAGACTGTCGGTAATCGACATACGCCGGCAGCTGTGGCTTGGCTCCCGAAACACCCGGCAAAAGCCGGAACCTCAAAACAAATCGCACCGCATTTGGCTCCGTGTGCCGCGGTGGGAAGGCGTCTAAATAACTTCGCATTCCCCCCACTGCAACAGTTGTTTTTGCATTGGGAGAAGTTTTTTTTCTTGGAGGGGCTGGGAGGTCAGGCGAGGGACCGTTTTCGCGTCTCCATCAGGTCCTGAATAATTGGCGTCAGAACCAGTTGCATGGTCATCTGAAGGCACCCGCCCGGCACGACAATCGTATTGCGCCGGGACATCCATGCACCAGGTAGATTCTTCAAAAGATATGGAAAATCAACGCCAAGTTCTTCCGGTTTGCGAAACCGGATGACGACGACGCTTTCATCTTCGGTGGGAATATCCCGCGCGATCATCGGGTATGATGTATCGACGACGGGCACCCGTTGGAAGTTGATGTCAGACCGCCTGAATTGCGGGACGACGTAATGGACATAATCGGGCATGCGTCGAAGGATCATTTCGACGACGGCTTCCTGGGAATATCCGCGTGTTCTTGTGTCGAGGTGAATTTTCTTGATCCACTCAAGATTGATGATGGGCACAACGCCGATTCGCAGGTCCAGGTGTTGTCCCAGATCAACCCCATCCGCCTTGACCCACCCGTGAAGCCCCTCGTAGACGAGGCAGTCGGTGTCCGGCGGCAGTTCTTCCCACTCGGTGAACTTTCCAGGCGGAACTTCGAACTCTTCTTCACTGGCTTCGTCGTGGACGTAAAACCGCCTTTTTCCCGTGCCCGTTTCCCCGTAGGTCTTGTACAGATTAGCCAGTTCGTCGAGCAGGTTGGCGTCCATGCCAAAGTGGCTGAAATTCGGATTGCCGTTTTTTGCTGCCGTTGCGATAGCCTCTCTCATTTCCTCACGGTCGTACTTGTGGAAACTGGAGCCGTCCACCCATGCCGCAAGGTATCCCTCGCGCTGAAAGATCTTGTTAAAGGCATCCCTGACGATGCCCCGCCCTGCGCCAGAGGAGCCCGAAACGGCGATGATGGGGTGCTTTGCGGTCACGACTGTGTTCCCCTTGGGTCCGTTCAGGACTTGGTCTTGTCCTGGATTATCTGGTGCAATATCGGCTGCAGGATAAGCTCCATCGCCAGCCCCATTTTTCCACCCGGAACAACGATGGTATTGCGGCGCGACATCCATGACCCGCTGATCATCTGGAGCAGGAAGGGGAAGTCGACGCTGAAGCGTTCCATCTTCCTGAAACGGATGACGACAAGGCTTTCGTCCGGCGTTGGAATGTCACGCGCAATGATCGGATCGGAGGTGTCGACGATTGGCACCCGCTGGAAGTTGATGTCGGTCAGGATGAACTGGGGAATGATGTAATGCACGTAATCGTGCATGCGGCGCAGGATCGTGTCCATGACCGCTTCTTCCGAATAGCCGCGGGTTTTTGTATCACGGTGGATCTTCTGGATCCATTCAAGGTTGATAACCGGCACAACCCCAATCTTCAGATCGGCATGCCTTGCAACGTCGGCCTTCTCGGTTTTTACGCAGCCATGAAGTCCTTCGTAGAAAAGCAGATCCGTTCCATCGGGGATGTCTTCCCACGGCGTGAACTCGCCCGCCCCGAGATTCAGGCTCTTGTAGGGCTCCGCTTCTTCCTCGTTGTGCAGGTAAAGCCGCCGCTTGCCTGATCCGGTCTTTCCGTAGGTTTCAAAAAGGCTTGCCAGATCACCGAACAGGTTCGCGTCCTCGCCGAAATGGCTGAAAGCCTGGCAGCCGTTTTCCTCGGCTTCCGCAACCTTCTTCTTCATATCCGCCCGGTTGTAGCGATGGAAGCTGTCGCCTTCGATGACGGCCGGTACGATCTTTTCACGGCGGAACATATGCTCGAACGCGACCTTGACGGTGCTGGTGCCTGCGCCTGACGAACCGGTGACTGCGATGACCGGATGCTTTTTCGACATTGACGTTGCTCCTGGTGATTCGGTGTGCCTTGTGCGCGCGCCGAGGTTAACCCTGTTGGCCTCAAGAGGGATGATAACCGGGCGGTGTCTATTCCGTCCGGTTATCATCATGCCCGTTTATACCAAGGCGTGGGGGCGCCAAGATTGTTCGACGGGCAAATTCGATGATGGGCCTCCACCTGGTGTGGTTCTCGGCCCCGGCGCCTCTCACTGCTTCAACCCTACTTTTATGTAAATTGCACTTTATTCGGGGTGGGGGAAACACCCGGGTGGGGAGCACTGCGCAGCCTTGCGGGTGGCGGCGTTCCTACTCCGAAGGGTGGGGTGCGGGGATGCGGGTGCGCCGGTAACCGGCCACAGGCGATTTTATGGCCGCTTCATGATTGCGGTATTCATTGCAACGGTCGAACCCTTTATGATCGCGTCTTCTTTTACAGGGGGCCGTTTCCCGTTGAACAAGGATCAATGATGTCCGCCAGCCACGATGTCCATACGTTCGGTGATTTTGACGTTTCCGTTGTCGTCACCGCGCCGCCCTATTATGAAAACTGCTACGTTGTTCGCCATCGGGTAGGTGGCGAACAACTGCTGATCGATCCCGGCAGTGATGCCGCCAGGATTCTGGCCAAGGTCGATGCCGACGGCGGTGGGTTGAACGAAATTCTGCTGACCCACGGACATCCTGACCATATCGGTGGTGTCTGCGATATCCAGGATGCCATGCCTGTGCCTTGCCGCGCTCATATCGAAGAGGATGTCGTTATGCGGCAGGCGCCGTCGTTTGCTACGGCAATGGGGCAGGGCGGGTTTCGCGGCGTTTCCAGTTGCGACTATTTCACGGGAGAGCCGACGTTGTCGTTTTCGGGTGCGAATGTTCGGGTGATTCATACGCCGGGCCATACGCCGGGTGGGGTATGCTATGTCTTCGACGGTTTCGCCTTTACCGGGGATACGCTTTTCAATCAGGGGGTGGGACGGACCGACTTTCCGGGCGGTGATTCGACGAAATTGCACGAATCAATCACCCGGTTACTCGCCGAAATACCGGAAGATACGGTCCTGTTCAGTGGCCACGGCCCGCAGTGGACGGCATCTGAGGCCAGCCGCTGGTGGCGTATGGTCGCATTCTGAGGCGGGATGATGGTTGATCGTCTGACCGCCACTGAAAGAAAGGACGCGCTGTTCGGCCTTGATGGCTGGCGTGAAGGCGCGGCGCGTGATTGCATCGAGCGTTCTTTCATGTTCGCTGATTTTGCCGAGGCGTTTGCTTTCATGACGCGTGTCGCATCGGTGGCTGAGGAAATGAACCACCATCCCGAATGGACGAATGCCTACAACAGGGTCGATATCGTTTTGACGACGCACGATGCGGGCGGACTGACGATGCGCGATGTTGAACTTGCCCGTGCGATCATGAATGAAGCCGTTAAAGCGCCTGAGGAGGCGGAATGATAACCGTTTACGGGATACGGAATTGCGATACCTGCCGGAAGGCTCTTTCCTGGCTCAAGGATGCGGATATCGCCCATTCCTTCCATGACGTGCGCAGGGACGGGCTGGATCGGGTAACACTTGCCGTATGGGCGGATGCCGTTGGTTGGGAGAATCTTCTCAACCGCAGGGGGACGACATGGCGAAAATTGTCCGATGATGAAAGGGATGACATCGATGAAAGGCGCTCGATTTCACTGATGCTCGATCATCCCGCCCTGATCAAAAGACCGGTTTTCGATGCGGCGGGCTCCATCTTCGTGGGGTTTGACGATCACGTTCGGGCCAAACTGCTGGCCTTGAAGGTGTAAAGACATTGGCTCTCTTCCCACGATCCGTCCTGTTTTTGTCTCTGGCTGCTGTACTGTCTGGTTTTTCATCGCCATCCCCGGCGGGCGATGAGGCAGCCAGATCCGACCCGAAAATTTCAGGAACGTTCAGCCTTCAACTTGAAAATGACTACTTCGCGGATACCGATCGGCACTACACCAACGGCCTTCGCGCCGCCTGGATGTCGGAGCCGCGCAACATCGATTACTGGGCAGGCAAGGTCGGCTGGATCCCGTCTTTTCCCGCCCTCAAGGACGATTCAAAGACGCGAACGGGACGTTTGTCGATCGCCGTCGGCCAGAACATGTACACACCCGGCGATATCAGCGCGACCGAACTTCTTGTGAATGATCGCCCCTATGCTGGCTGGCTTTACCTCGGGACGGGTTTCACCCTTGAAACAACAAAGAAAGGCGAGGCGAATGCCGAGGCGGAGTGGCAACGACTGGACAGGGTTGAGCTGAGCCTCGGTGTTGTCGGCCCTTACTCGTTTGCCGAGGATATCCAGAAGTGGTGGCATCACGTCATCAATGCGCCACAGCCCATGGGGTGGCAACATCAGGTCAAGACGGAACCTGCCATCATGCTGAGCTACGATGGCGAATTCAAAAAGGGCTGGAACCTTTCCGATTCACTGATAACGCCGGTTTTCATGGACAGGCCACGAGTCGATGTCATTCCCAACTGGGGGGGCAGTATCGGCAATGTCTTTACCTATGGGGCGGCAGGGGTGACGTTTCGCTTTGGCGACGGCCTGGACATGGATTACGGACCGCCCCGAATCCGCCCAAGCCTTCCTGGATCGAATTTTGTCGAAGCGCCGGCCAAAGGCGAGGATCCCTTTCGCTGGTACCTGTTTGCGGGGTTCGAAGGCCGCGCAGTCCTCTACAATATATTCCTCGACGGCAACACGATTGCTGAAAGCCACGATGTTGAGCGAAAGGTTTTCGTCGGGGATTTTCACGCGGGTCTGGTTACGTCTTTCCAGATATACGGTCGGCCGGTTCGGCTCGCCTATACACAGATCTTTCGCACCCGTGAATTCGACGGACAGGGCGATCCCGATCGTTTCGGCATTGTCAGCCTTTCCACGCGTTTTTGATCTTTTCTTCTGACCCTAGACTTTGCTGAGAATTCCCCCAATATGAAGGGGCTTGGAGAAAGGCTTTCCCGATGTCCCTTCCTTTTGTTGTCGCCTTGTCTGGCGCGTCCGGCGCGATCTATGGTGTGGAGATTCTGCGCGCCCTTAAAGCGGCGGGACGGTCCGTGCATCTTGTCATTACGGAAAGCGCCGCACGGACTCTTGCGATCGAGACGGATGTCTCGCTTGATGCTGTGCGAAAGCTCGCCGATCAGTGCCATAGCAACAAGGATGTGGGCGCCGCCATTGCCAGCGGATCGTTCCTGACCGCCGGAATGGTTGTCGCGCCCTGCAGCATCAAGAGTCTTTCAGCCGTCGCAAATTCCTACAGCCACAACCTTCTGACTCGCGCTGCCGACGTTACCCTGAAGGAAAGGCGCAAGCTTATCCTGATGGTCCGGGAGACCCCCTTGCACAAAGGACACCTTGAATTGATGGCCCGGGCGGCCGATCTGGGCGCTGTTATCCTGCCGCCCATGCCCGCCTTTTATCATCGGCCTGCAACCGTGGATGACATCGTCGCGCAGGGCGTCGGCAAGGTTCTCGATCAGTTTGGCGTTGAACACACGCTCTCCGAACGCTGGAAGGGCGAGTAACCATGATCGATGACGATCCGCCGTTTCCCCACCGCTCCAGACCGGTTATCGGCCTTGCCCTGGGCAGTGGAATGGCGCGCGGCTTTGCGCATATTGGCGCGCTCAAGGCATTGGAGGAGGCCGGCATTATTCCGGATGTTGTGGTGGGGACCTCCATGGGGGCCGTGGTCGGCGGCGCTTATTTGGCGGGGAAGCTTCACGCCGTTGAGGAATGGGCGACCAGCCTGACCTCTCGTAGTCTCTGGCGGCAGCTCGATTTCTCCTTCACCAGCGGCCTTGTCGACGGTGCGCGACTGACAAGGATGCTTCACGAAGGTGTCGGTGGCATTCGATTTTCAGAGCTGGACAAACCTTTCATCTGCGTTGCCGCCGACCTCATAAACGGGCGCGAGGTCTGGTTGCGCGAAGGCCGCGTTTCAAGGGCCATCAGGGCATCCTTCTCCCTTCCCGGGGCCTTCAAACCAGTCAAGATCGGGGGGCGCTGGCTGGTTGATGGCGCCATGGTCAATCCGGTGCCCGTTTCCGTATGCCATGCGTTGGGCGCCGATGTGGTCATTGCCGTCAATGTGAACGGGGACCTACTTGGAAAGAAACGGTACAATCATGAGTCGGAAACAGACCCGGGAAGCCTTTCGTTTGCCCTTGAACAGGCGGATGATGCCGGCGCGGGCGAACGTCTTCTTGGTATGGCGAAGCGGGTTGTGGGGGCAAGTACGGAAGCGCCCGTCATGTTCAGGGTCATGGCGGCGTCCCTGAACATCCTTCTTGATCGCATTGCCCGCAGCCGTCTTGCCGGTGACCCCGCCGATGTAAATGTCATTCCGCGTCTCGGACATATAGGGTTGATGGAGTTTCACCGAGCGAAAGAGATTATAGAGGAAGGCTACAAGGCCGCCCAAAGATCGGCCGAACGGATCAAGGATTCGATAGAAGGCTTTCAAACCGCATTCCAAGAGGAACACTAGGTGCAAACCAACAACCGGATTGCTGAAGCTTGGATCGTTTCCATGCCCGCCGTTTTCGTCCTGCTGTGGAGTACCGGCTTCATCGGTGCGAAGCTCGGCCTTCCATACGCGGAACCCCTCACGTTTCTGTCGATACGCTTCGTGATCCTGACAGTCATTCTGCTGGCTCTGTGCCTGATAACAAAGGCGCCATGGCCGCGGACAATGGCGGAGGCCGGCAATATCGCCATCGCGGGCCTTCTGGTGCAGGCCACGTATCTCGGCGGGGTTTTTTCCGCCATCCACCACGGAATTCCTGCGGGCGTTGCCGCTCTCATTGTCGGCGTGCAACCGCTTCTGACGGCTGTTGCCGCAGGGCCGTATCTCGGTGAAAAAATCACAGCGCGGCAGTGGGTGGGTTTTTTCCTTGGAATGGCTGGCGTTATTCTGGTCGTTGCCGGGAAACTTTCTTTCGATGCCTCACATATCAACGGTGTAATTCTGGCCGTTCTGGCCCTGATCGGAATTACCCTTGGCACGCTCTACCAGAAACGCCATGGGGGCGGAATGGACTTGCGCTCGGGATCGGCCATACAGTTCGGTGTATCCGCCATTGCCATGATCATGCTTGCCCCCTTCTTCGAAACCATGAACGTCCAGTGGACGGGTGAGTTCATTTTTGCGATGGCATGGCTGGTTCTAGTCCTGTCGCTTGGTGCGATAAGCCTGTTGTTCATGCTCATCAAACGCGGCGCTGCGTCGCAGGTTGCGAGCCTGTTTTATCTTGTCCCGCCGGTAACCGCGGTTGTCGCTTATTTCGTTTTCGGTGAAACCATGGGCTGGCTGCCGATCATGGGCATGGCGGTGGCTGTTCTCGGCGTTGCCCTTGTCGTAAAAAAATAGCTGTTTGGAACGATGAAAAGCGCCGATTGTTGTTACGGCAATAGAGCGCTATCCTTCTCTGTTCCACACAAAAGAAAGTGCAGATAAGCAAAAGTCGGAGGAAACCTTGGCCGAAGAAAAAACCTACAACCTGATCACGCGACCGGATTTCGATGGTGTTGTCTGCGCCGTGTTGTTGCGCGAAGTCGGGCTGATCAAACCGTCCAAGGTTCATTTTGCGCAACCATGGAACGTTCAGAACGGCAAGGTGGCGATTTCCGGTGACGATGTGACCGCCAATCTTCCCTATGTTCCCGACGTCCATATGTGCTTCGACCACCACGGAAGCGAGTTGGAGCGGGTTGGCGCAAAAGACAACATGATCAACAACCCCAAGGCTCCGTCCGCCGCCAGGGTCGTTTACGAGTATTACGGTGGTGCGGCGCGGTTTTCGAATGTGTCGACCGAGATGATGGATGCAGTCGATCAGGCGGATTCGGCCAATTACGGCATCGAGGATATTCTCGCGCCGTCCGACTGGACTCTTCTCAATTTCCTCATGGATCCGCGCACGGGGCTTGAAAGGGCTGCCGACCTGCCGACGACGCATGAGGAATTCATGCAGGATCTGGTCGTTTATTGCCAAAATCCTGATGTGCGAGAAATTCTTGACCTGCCTGAAGTTCGGCAACGTCTTGAAGTCTATATTGCGCATCAGGAAAAGGCCGAAATGCAGATAAGCGCCTGTTCAAGTGTGGCGGGGAAGGTCCTGACCGTTGACCTCAGGAACGAGACAGAAATTCACCCGTGCAACAGGTTCATGATCTATGGCCTTTTCCCGGAGGTGAATACCTCGATGGTGATCAAGAAAATGCCTTCTGGAGGCTTGATCGAATTCTCGGTCGGCCGGTCCATCCTTGATCGGAGCGCGACCCTCAATATCGGCAGCCTGATGCTCGAATACGGCGGTGGCGGCCTTGATGCCGTGGGCACTTGTCGCGTGCCAGAGGAAGAAGCGGCCCGCGTTCTGGGCGAACTGGGCGGTAAGCTGGCCGCAGGCTGATCGGTCCAGGGTTCTGACCCTAGCCCGGGGTTTTCCCTTCAGCCTTCAATCGATCGCTTTTTGCCTTCAGCCATCGCGGAAACAGCAGTTTGTTTTGCGGCCCCTTGTCTGCGACATACTCGAAGGCACTTTGATAAAAGTAGGCTTTGAGGAAACCGGGAACGCGGAAGATTTCCTTGCCGTTCTCGTCATAAAAGATGGTGGTCGGTGAGAAATTGACGAGCATTTTTTGCGCCAGTTCCCGTTCGCTCATGACCTGCCCGTCAAAATCCGTCAGTTCGTTGTCGCCGAACATGTTGATCTGGATCATCTCGTAATTGTCGGTCACGGTCTTGACCAGCTCGGGAATTGAGAAGTTCTCGACGTGCAGGCGTTCACAGGCGCCGCAGCCTACCTGCTCGAACAGCATGACGAGCCCCTTTCCCTTGGCCTTCGCCTCGGCAAGGTCTTCCTTGAAATCAAGGAATGTCATGGATTTCATCCATGGTTGCGTGTGGATACCGTCTGAGCGCAGGGGGGCGTCGCCCGCCGTGACGGTTGTGCACCAGAACAATGAAAGGGTGAGGACTGCCGCGCGAACGATCAAACCCATTGATAGGCCTCCTGATAGATCCGGCCCTGTTTTCGTTATGTCATGGGTCCGTTGGCGAAGAGGATAGCCGGGGTGCGTTCAGAACGGCAAGACGATGATGCCGAAAAAAAAGGCGCGGGAAGGAAGACCTTCCCGCGCCTGATTTTCGGACGGAATTCCGGGTTAGCCCCAGATGTCCTGTGCAATGTTGGCGTACCAGCCTCGGGCATACTTGGCCTCAAGCTGCCTGAATTCCGGCCCTTCGCCCTTCGGGCTGAGGCCACCGGCGCCTGCGACCGGCATATAGCCTTTGTCCGACTGCTTGTAGACGGCCGTAACCGAAATGCCATAGTCCTTGGTAATAAGGCTGTAGCAGGTGTTGGTCGTCGTCGGTGTGCCGGGTTCCCGACCGTTGAGAAGATCGGCTACCGCAGCCGCACAAACCTTGGCCTGCGTGTTTGCAGCGTTACCGGACTTCGGCATCTTGGTCGCGATGCTGGCGTCACCGATGACATGGACATTCTTGACGAGGGTTGATTCGAATGTCTGGAAGTGAACCGGACACCAGCCGAGCTGATTGGTCAAACCGGCCTTGAAGGCGATGTCGGCAGCCTTCTGGGCGGGAATGTAATTCAGAACGTCACCCTTATGCGCCGTGAATTCCGTATGGAACGTCTTGCTGGCGGCGTCCACGCGGCGCACCTTGCCATCTTTTGACGCAGGCACCCATTCGATGATGTCCTTGTAATGAAGCGCCCAGCCTTCCTGGAAAAGCCCCTGTTTGGAGAACTTGTCCTTTGAATCGAGAATGAGAAGTTTCGACTTGGGCTTCGCCATTTTCAGGTAGTAGGCGATCATGCTCGCCCGCTCGTACGGCCCCGGCGGGCAGCGGAACGGATTAGGCGGCGGGGCGATGATAACTGTGCCGCCATCGGGCATGGCTTCAAGCTGCTGGCGCAGAATTGCTGTCTGCGTACCGGCTTTCCAAGCGTGTGGAATGGCTTCCGCCACCGTTGCGTCGTAACCTTCGATGGTGTCGTACTTGAAATCGATACCGGGCGACATGATGAGGCGGTCGTACGGAATCTTGGCGCCCCCCTTGGTCATGACGATCTGTTTGGCGGTATCGACGCCTGTGACCATGTCATTGACCACGTTGACGCCACGCCCGGCCTGTGCGTCGAAGTTATGCGTGATCGAGGCCAGACTACGAATTCCACCCAGAACAAGATTGCTGAAGGGGCAGGTCGTATAGGTCTTGCTCGCATCAATCAGCGTCACGTCGATCGACGGATCAAACCATTTGACATATTTGGCCGCAGTCGCGCCGCCAAAGCCGCCGCCGATGACGACGACTCTTGCTTTCGACTGGCAACCGCTGAGCGACAATGCCGACAAGGCGCCTGCTGCGCCCGTGATTCGCAGGAAGTCTCTGCGGGATGTGGTGAACATTTCAGATATCCTCCCTGAATCTCTTATTTGGCGTTGGCGGCGGCGAGATACTTGGCCATCGCCTCGATTTCCGAATCGCTATAGCCTTTCGCGATACGGCTCATGATCGTGGATGGTTTCTCACCCGATTTGAAATCGACCATCTTCTTGACGATCCGGCGTTCAGGAAGGGAGCTGAGTTCGTCGATGACGCCGGCGCTATCCCCCATGTAGCCGTGACAGTTGAAGCAGTTGCTGACCAGCAGCTGCGGTGAGGCCATTTTGCCTTCGGCATGAGCACTCACGGATGTCGCAGAAATTGCGAAAACCGTGAAAGCTGTCCCGAGACAGACTTTCAACGTTGTCTTGAGTCCCATAATTATCCTCCCTGGAACGTCTTTAGTGCTTTGTTACTTAACGGGTACCACAAGAAGCAACAATTGAAAATATTTTACTGTTCGGTTGTATGTTCACAATCAACAAGCGCAACAGGTTAAATTTTTATAGTGGTACAGATAGGGGGTAATTCGGAGAGTGGAATTGTTTGAGTGTCAGAATTGAGAAGAATGACTGCAAAAATATGCAGGTGTGCTCAATCACTTTTTTGTGATGAGCGCTCTATGAGATTATCAAGCAAACCCCAAAAAAAACTCTCGCCCGGATAACCAACAATCCGGCCGATTTCATTCTTCCCATCAAAAACGACAAAGGTTGGCGTGAAGACGATTCCCTTTATGTCCCTAAGGTCATTCGGACGGCTCTCATTGACGTCAATTCGCCTCAATTCCAGAAGTTTTCCTTCTTTTGTCTTGTGGTAAACGACTCCTATCTCCCTATGCCAGGCGTCACACCACTCGCATGTGTCGCTTTCAAACATAAGTAATTGAGCCGCCTGTGGTTTGGTGGACGCCGTCATGGCGATAAACACCAGAAGCAGTCCGAAGGTCGTTCTTCTAAGGCCACGGCTTGCCTTGCTTCTTGCTGAATTTTTCATGTGATCCCAGTTTGTTGCGCAGGGAGCAGCGTGAGGCGCCAATAATACTGGCGTAACTCAGGATAGATTTTAATTTCCATCCATACCATTTAGGGTTTACCCGAATGGTCGCGTCCTTGAATGTGTGCTAACAATACATAACAACACATTTTCGAGGTAAATAAATAAAACACATTTTTTTTGGTGAGACTCGAAATTATTGTGCACGTGCGAAGAAACAATTGTGTTGAAAAGCAACACCTTGATGGTTAACGTTTTTTGATAGCACTGTGAGGTTAGCGCCCTAACCCCATGAATAATAAAAGCTATCGTTAATACAAACACGCAAGAAAGTGCCGATCCAAGGCACGAGCAGGGAGGAGAAATGGTTCCTAAAGCTTTGATTGGCGCCCTAACCGGGCTTGCCTTAGCTGGTTTTGCTGCTTCGCAGGCGTTTGCGGAGGAGGAACAACCCTACATGGTCGTCAGCCATGAGATCCCTGAGTACCTTCCAGGTGCGGTACCAGGGGATGTGGCGGCTGGACGTAAAACGGCCATCACCAAGAGCAAGGGCAACTGCCTTGCCTGTCACACCATGCCCATTCCGGAGCAAAGTGATCACGGCTTGACAGGCCCCGGTCTTACTGGCGTCGGAAGCCGGATGACGGAAGGTGAGTTGCGCCTCAGAATCGTCAATCCGAAAATTGTCAATTCTGAAACAATGATGCCCGCTTTTTACAAATCCAAAGGCCTGCACCGTGTCCTCAAGAAATTTGAGGGCAAGACCATATTGACGGCGCAAGAAGTCGAGGACATCGTTGCCTATCTCGTCACCTTGAAAGACGAGTGAGCAATAAGAGCGTCAGTTTTGAAATGAGGACGAACAAAAAAATGACACAAAAACGAGAGGAGAAGTCCGGGATGAGCGATACCGTGTCCAACGTGGCCATTCTGGACCGCCGTCAGGTGTTGACCGCGGCCGGCGCCGTTGCCGTGGCCGGATTTGTCATGGGCCCAGGTTTTGCGTTTGCGAAACCGGAGGATGCCGCTGCGAGGGTCAAAGAGGCGACCGGTGGCGCTGCAGTAAAGGAAGGCCGGATTACCATCCAGCTTCCCCAGATCGCCGAAAACGGAAATACGGTTCCTGTGACTGTTTCGGTCGAAAGCCCCATGAGCGATGCCGATTTCGTGAAGGTCGCGCATATTTTCGTAGATGGAAACCCGACGCCCGATGTCGCGTCATTCCACTTTTCACCGATGAGCGGCAAGGCCGATTTCTCGACGCGTATACGTCTTGCGAAGACGCAGAACGTTATCGTTGTCGCCCAGATGAGTGACGGCAGCTTCTTTACTGCTTCGCAGCAGATCAAGGTCACAATCGGCGGCTGCGGCGGCTGAGGAACTTTTCAGGAGAATTCGGAAAATGGCAAAAGCACGAATAAAGGTTCCGTCCAGCGCGAAGAAGGGCGAAATCTTCGAGATCAAGACCCTTATGTCTCACAATATGGAAACGGGCCGTCGCAAGGACAAAAAAACCGGTGAGTTGATCCCTCGCAAGATCATCAACAAGTTCGAATGCGTCTATAACGGCAAGACCGTTTTCAGCGCAGACTTCCATCCTTCGATTTCCGCCAATCCTTATCTGGCTTTTTCCTGCCGGGCGACGGAAAGCGGAAAGCTTGAGTTCCGTTGGACCGAAGACGGTGGAGCGGTCACCTCGGAAACAAAAGAAATTCAAGTCTCTTAAACGAAAAAAATAATCCAGGGAGGAAAGCGTCATGGTCGCTTTCAAGTTAGGTGCATTGTTCGTTGCGGCAGCGGGATTCGTTATGGCGAATGCTGCTGTATATGCAGCGGACGCACCGAATTTAAACGATCCGAAGATTGCCAAATATGTGGCTGGCGACAAGTGGTCCGGTTATGTCACGTCCACGCCAGAAACACGTAAAATGCAGGACGACGATTTCGAAAACCCGAGCTTTGTCTGGGTCGACCAGGCGCGTGCTCTTTGGGACAAGGTAGACGGCAAGGCGGGCAAGTCATGCGCCAGCTGTCATGGCGAGGTAGAGAAGCTCAAGGGTGCTTCGACGACCTATCCGAAGTTTGTCGATAAACACAACGACCTGATTACCGTTGAACATCAGATCGGCATCTGTCGCACCAAATACATGGAAGCGGATGCATGGAAGTGGGAAGGCGATCAGATGCTCGGCATGTCAGCGCTTGTTCGCTTGCAATCCCGAGGCATGCCCGTGAACGTCAGTATCGACGGTAAGAACAAGCCCTTTTACGAAAAGGGTCGGGAATTCTATTACCAGCGGCGCGGGCATTTCGACTTCTCCTGCGCACACTGCCATGTCGATAATTATGGCAACATGATCCGCTCAGAGCTTTTGAGTCACGGAATGCCCAACGGCTTTCCGCAATATCGCCTGAAGTGGCAGAAGTTGGGTTCGATGCATCGCCGGTTCAGGGGCTGCAACAAGAATACAAGGGCGGAACCCTATAAACAGGGCTCACCCGAGTATACAGCGCTTGAACTTTATACGATGTGGCGAGCAAGCGGATTGCCTGTCGAGACACCTGCGGTTCGCAAGTAGAAGCGTTTCTTCGGGGCGGCGGCCGGAGAGGTCTGCCGCCCCAATTACGCCCGGATAACATCAGGTAAGGCCCAGACGAGTTCCGGCCATTTGATCCTTTTGCGGCAAAATGCCGCCTCATTTCTCAGGAATCGGAATAGACAGATGCTTACGCGACGCGATTTTCTTCAGGTGGCCGCCGCCGCTGCCGCTTTCACGACCCCGCTTGGTGGTATGGCCAGGGCCGCGGCCCTCCAGAAAATCACACAGAAGGAATTGCTGGAATTCGATTCCATCGGTCAGGTAACGCTTCTTAATTTCACCGACATCCACGCGCATCTGATGCCCGTCTATTTCCGCGAACCGTCCGTCAACATCGGCGTTGGCGAAGTCAACGGGCTGCCGCCTCATCTGACCGGAAAGGACTTTCTGTCGCACTTTGGGCTGAAGGGTGGGACCCTTGATTCCTACATGCTGACGAGCGAGGATTTTTCCTCCCTCGCCGGTGAATACGGCAGGGTCGGCGGCCTTGCCCATATGGCGTCGCTGATCAGGTCGATCCGCGCCGAACGTCCGGACAACACGCTTCTTGTCGATTGCGGCGATACCTGGCAGGGCTCCTATACGTCGCTCCAGACCCGGGGTGAGGACATGGTCACCGCGATGAACGCCCTCGGTGTCGACGTCATGGTCCCGCACTGGGAGTTCACCTATGGCGAGGAACGGGTCAAGGAACTGATCGGCAAGCTGAAATTCCCCTTCCTTGCCGGCAATGTGCTGGATGATGAATGGCAGGAACCGGCATTTGAGAACACTGCGTTTTTCGAGCGCGGCGGTATCAAGATCGCCATTGTTGGTCAGGCCTTCCCCTATACGCCCGTCGCCAACCCGCGCTACATGATTCCAAAGTGGTCTTTCGGCATTCGCGAGGAAATGGTTCAGGCCCATGTCACCAAGGCGCGTGCGGCCGGGGCTGATCTTGTCGTTCTGGCCAGCCATGACGGTTTTGATGTTGACCGCAAACTGGCATCCCGTGTCGAAGGTATCGATGTCATCCTGACGGGCCATACGCACGACGCCATTCCCACGGCGATCAAGGTTAAGAACACACTTCTCGTTGCGTCCGGCTCCCATGGGAAGTTCCTGGCGCGGCTAGACCTCGACGTGAAGAACAAGAAGGTGGCGGATTTCCGGTTCAAACTGATCCCTGTACTTACTGACGCCATTACGCCTGACCCCGAGATGACGCAGGTGATCAAGGATTTGCGCGCACCTTACGAGGCGGAAATGACGAAGGTTCTGGGCCGCTCGGACAGCCTTCTTTACCGCCGGGGTAATTTCAACGGAACGTTTGATGACCTCATCTGTCAGGCGATCATGGAGGAACGCGATACCCAGATCGCTTTGTCGCCGGGTTTCCGCTGGGGGGCTTCGATCCTTCCCGGCCAGGATATCCGTGTCGAAGATGTTTACAGCCAAACCTCAATCACTTATGCGAAGGTATACCGCCAGTCGATGAAGGGGGCGCTGCTCAAGGATATTCTTGAGGACGTTGGCGATAACCTGTTCAACCCCGATCCCTACTACCAGCAGGGGGGGGACATGGTTCGGGTCGGAGGAATCGGGTATACGATGAACGTCGCAGGGGCCATGGGCAAGCGCATATCGGACATGACCCTTTTGGCAACGGGAGAACCGATCGACCCGGGCAAGGAATATGTCGTTGGGGGGTGGGCTTCCGTCAGCCCGGGGACTGAGGGGCCTGAGGTCTATGACCTTGTCTCCGATCACATCGAGCGCAAGAAAGTCGTGAACATGCAGCCGAACAGGGCTGTCAAAGTAGTCAACGGTTAATACATGGATGGCATGGAAGTCACCTATGCTGGGGCGTTGTTGGCGGGGCTTCTAAGCTTTGTTTCGCCTTGCGTACTGCCCCTTGTTCCCGCGTACCTCTGTTTTCTCGGGGGCGCTTCGCTTGACCAGCTGACGACCGAAAAAGGCGTCGACCGCGCCGTATCAAGGCGGGTTTTCGTATCCGCCGTCGCCTTTGTTCTCGGCTTCGGCACGGTTTTTGTCATACTAGGGGCGACGGCAACGGTCCTGAGCCGGTTCATCGCCGAGAACCTGGATGTTCTCGGCAAGATTGCCGGTGTCGTCATTGTCGTTTTCGGCCTCCATTACATGGGACTCTTCCGGATAGGCTTTCTGAATTTTGAGAAACGCTTTCATGTGGAAGACAAGCCGTCCGGCCTTGTCGGCGCCTATTTCCTCGGTCTGGCCTTTGCGTTTGGCTGGACGCCCTGCGTCGGACCCGTTCTTGCGACGATCCTGATGGTCGCCGCGGCCGGCGATTCCGTGACCTACGGCATTTCGCTGCTGTCGGTCTACGCCGCTGGAATCGGTGTTCCTTTCCTGATAGCCGCCCTTGCCGTTCGCCCGTTCATGGCGTTCATGGCGCGGTTTAGAAAGCACATGCGAAAGGTCGAGATATCCATCGGAAGTCTGCTGGTGTTGACCGGCGTTCTGATCTTTTCGGGGTCTCTCGCAGAAGTTGGCCAGTGGCTTCTTGAGACCTTCCCCGTGCTTGGGCGGGTTGGTTGAGCCAGCCTTTCCAATGATCAAGTGAACGTTCGTTGCATTGAAACGGTGTCTGGCCGATACTATGTAACAAGCCTGAACCGAAAAAGGGTGTCCCCCGATGGCTGATATAGCCCAATCCACGGCCGTGCTGGCAATGAATTTTGAGACGCTTCGCTCCGCCTTGCAGCAGGAACGTGACGTCCTGAAGGTTGTTGAGCAGGCGACAGAACAGTCTACAACAGCCCTCGCCACCGGCGTGTCGTCCGAGACAGGGCGGGGGCAGATCCTCGATATCAAGGCCTGACGACGGTTTTTGGCTTGATGGCCAAATAAAAGGCGGAACCTCGAAGGTTCCGCCCTTTTTGTATGTGCGGTGATCCGCTACGGGTCACCACATATTGAAGGATTTTCCTTCCTTCCTGTACTGCTCGCCCACTTCCGCGATGTATTTCTGGAAGTGCTGGTTCTCGTAACGACGGCCCTTGACGAATTCAAACATGCGAATGAAGTGGAAAGGCTTGAAATAACCGGGCATCACGGCGGCGAACTGCTGGTTGCCGGACACGCCGTCCTTCAGTTCCTTTTCTTCGACCATGAAATTGATCGTCGGCGTAAAGACAACGCCCCATTTGCGGGCAAGTTTCTTTTCCGTTGTTACCTCGCCATCGAAATCCGTTACCTCCCGATCACCCCACATGTTCAATTGAACAACAGCGAAGTTTTCGCGGATGTAGTTGTTGATCTGGGGGATCGCCAGATTGACCGTATGTGTCTCGACGCAATAGGGACAGCCCCGCTGCTCCCACAGAATGGCGAAGCGCTTTCCTTTCGCCTGGGCGTCCTTGAGGTCCTCCCTGAGGTCGAGGAAGCTGTCGATAAACCACGTCTGCTTGTGAATGCCGTCATCGCCCATTACCGATTTGATTTTTTCTTCGGCGGCCTGCGTCTGAGACGACAGGGATGTGAGGGCGAATAACGCTCCGAAAAGTGCACAGAAAAGACGATTGAACTTCATAAGAGGCTCCTGTGAAGCGAAAGGAAACGTCCTTCGGTTTATGGGTGAATGTAGTTCCAGCCACGCAATCGGCGTTCAACGATTTCCGGTATACCCGCAGTAACGACACTGACGCCTTCGAGCAGGTGTTTCGCTGTTTTGTCGATGGCGGTCAGCGTATTCTCGCAGGCGATGAATTCGACATCGTACTGACGCAGGCTCGATATGCGGTCAGGCACGGGTGAGCTTTCCTTCATCAGGGCGCGGACGCCCTTGCCATAGGCGATGACGGCAAGCTGAACATTATCCATGCCGTAGAATTTCTGAATATTTATAACGTTGTAGAGGATGCTGTTGACCTCTGCCGGATCATTGGTCGTAAGCGTCAGCATGATCTTGCGAGGATTGTCCATATCGGGCTTTGGGTCGGAAAGGACCGTATCCCCGGCAAAACCGGACGTGGACGCGGCGAAAGACACCATCATCGCCAGCAGTAGCGGAAAAATGGCATGGGATCGGATGTTCATGTCCAGTTCTTTCGTGCAGCCCTATCAAACGTTGGGCTATTCTATCGTACAGCATTTGTTGACGTAAGAAATTACGCGACAAATCAAGAAAATGTGTTTTTTTTGTTTTACGCCAACACCGAGGAACTTTCCGGATGTTCCGACAATTTGGCTACGCGGTCGTTCTGTTTGTCAGTTCGGCATGCGGGCTTGTCGTAGAGATCGTTGCCGGGCGTTTGCTCGCCCCTTACGTTGGCATGTCCCTCTATACATGGACGGCGGTCATCGCCGTGGTCCTTGCCGGATTCTCGATCGGTCACTGGATCGGCGGGCGTCTGGCAGGTTCTGGCGTCAATGCGCAGGTGGGTGAACGCCGTGTGGCCATGGCCCTTGGTCTTTCGGCCCTGACGACCCTTGCGTCGCTTGCCGCCTTGCGGCAGGTCTATGTGCTGTTCTCCGATGTCGGGCTTGGAACCATTCCGCTTATCGTTGTCTTATGCGCAGGGGCCTTCCTGCTGCCCAGTCTGGCTGTGGGCGTTGTTTCGCCGATCCTCACGAAATTGGCCGTCGACTTGAATCCTCTTATGGCGGGAAGGGCAATCGGGCGCATGTACGCGCTGGGCGCACTTGGCAGTATCGCCGGAACCCTTGCCGCCGGATATGTCTTCATCTCATGGATCGGGTCGACCGGCACCATGATAGCGGTCGCCGTTACCTATGCCGTTCTGGCGCTCGCCCTTGCCCTTGCAGACCCCCTGAGGGCGCTGCTGGTCGTGGTTCTCGTGGTCGGTGGTGGAGGGATCGGTTGGTGGGGGGCGAATGCAGGCGCTTTCGAGAAACCCTGCACGGTCGAAAGCGATTATTATTGTATCCGGATTGATGATTTCCGCCCCTATAGCGGCAGGGAGAGCCGTCTGATGGCGCTCGATCATCTGGCCCACAGCATGAACGATCGCGACGATCCGACGTTGCTCTACAGTCCTTATATCCATTTTGTCGATGAGGTGGCGCGGCATCATTTTGGTGGCGCGATTCCCAATTCGTCGTTTTTTATCGGCGGCGGCGGTTTTTCCCTACCGCGCGCCTGGGCAAGCGAACGTTCAGGTGTGGAGATCATTGTCGCGGAAATCGACCCGGAAGTGACGCGCGCGGCACAGGATTACCTGTGGTTTTCATCAGCGGCGCCCGGAATGACGGTCGTGGATCTTGATGCAAGGGTCGCGCTTAAGAACTTTCCCGAAGGCCCCAGATTTGACGTTGTCTTCGGCGACGCCTTTCATGATATTTCCATTCCCCAACACCTTGTCAGCCGGGAGTTTCACAGGGAAATCCACAGTCGCCTGAAGCCGGGTGGATTCTATATCCTGAATGTTGTGGACAGGGGCGTTGAGCCGAGGTTTCTTTTCAGCCTTGTGCAAACGCTGCGCAGGGATTTCGGTGTCGTTGAAGTCTGGGTCGAAGCGGGGGAGGCGGACATCGACGGTCGTGTTACATTCGTCGTTCTTGCCGCCAGTCGACCGACGCGTGTGGACATTCTTCGTTCCGCGCGTGGGGTGGAAAGGGAATGGGTTCGTTGGCCGGCCCCGGATCTGGTCGATCGTATCGCCTTGGCGGATGTTCCCGTCCTGACCGACGATTTCGCGCCGGTTGATCGGCTCATGTCGCCTTTGCTGCTCGACGGCAAATAACGAAAATCAGTTTTAACATATTGAAAACAGGTAGATTTCAGGAGATGTCAGTGTTTGATCTTTCAGGAAAAGTCGCGGTCGTAACAGGTTCCAGCCGTGGCATTGGACGCGCCATTGCCGAACAGCTTGCCGCAGCGGGCGCCAAGGTCGTTGTGTCCAGCCGTAAGGCCGATGCCTGCGCCCCCGTGGCCGACGGCATTAACGGCAAGGGCGGTGAGGCGATGGTTGTTCCCTGCAACATCAGCGACAAGGCGCAGCTTCAGAATCTCGTCGATACCACCGTCAAAACGTGGGGGAAGATCGATATCCTCGTTTGCAATGCTGCGGCCAATCCTTACTACGGGCCATTGTCGAAAATTCCGGATGAGGCATACGACAAGACAATGGACAACAATGTCCGCAGCAATCTGTGGCTTTGCAACATGGTTGCGCCGCAAATGGCGGACCGTCGTGACGGCGTTGTCATCATTGTTTCCAGCATCGTCGCATTGCGTGGAAGTGCCACTCTTGGGGCTTATACGATTTCCAAGGCGGCCGACCTCGGCCTGACCAGAAGCCTCGCGGTTGAATGGGGCGATAGCAATATCCGCATCAACTGCATTGCGCCCGGCGTCATCAAGACCGATTTTGCCAAGGCCCTCTGGGACAACCCGAAAATCCATGACGCCACCGTGCGCGCGACGCCGCTGGCGCGCATCGGACAGGTCGACGATGTTTCCGGGGTTGCCGTTTTTCTGGCTTCGAACGCCGCCAGATTCATCACCGGCGAATGCATCGTTGTCGATGGGGGGATGACCATAACGGGCGGGCTGTAGGCCCATCCGCCTTTACAGACCGGCGATGGCGTGCCCCTTGGCAGCCAGTTCCTCGACACGCTGGCCGAAGGTCGAGAATCGCTCGTCCTTCGTCTGGCCCTTGAGGTAACGGATGTAGATCTGCTGCAAGACGACGGCCAGCTTGAATGCGCCAAAGGCGTGATACCAGGCAAAGTCGCCGACCTCGAACCCCGTGCGTTCCCCGTACCTGCGGACCAGCGTGTCACGTGTCGGAAAACCCTCGTTCCAGCTGGGCATCGCGGTCACCGAACGCCATGAGGAAGGGTCGGTCGCTTCGGTGTAGTAGTTGAGCATGTTGCCGAGGTCGAGCAGGGGGTCGCCCCGTGTACACATGTCCCAGTCAAGAACGGCCACAGGCGTCGCAGGATCGATCGCATCGACGATCATGTTGTCGAGCTTGAAGTCGTTGTGAAGAAGGGAAACATGCCGGGATGGCGGCATGGTATCGGCAAGCCAGGCGATCAGCCTGTCGATCGTGTCCATATCCTTGTCTTTTGAAGCGTGCCAGCGCTTCGTCCACCCTTCTACCTGCCGCGCCACGAACCCATCTGGATGTCCCAGATCTTCCAGGCCCACGGCGGTCGGATCCACGGTGTGCAGGTCGGCCAGTGTATCGACCAGCATTTCGCCGATGCGCCGGTTCAGGTCCGGTTTTCCCTCGAACGCCTTGGGCATCTCGGTGCGGATGACGATACCCCGCCGTCGTTCCATCACATGGAAGTCCGCGCCGATGATGTCGTGATCCTGACACAGAAGGAAGCTGCGGGGTGCAAGGGGGAAGGCATTCCACAGACGGGAGAGAACCCGATGTTCGCGCGTCATGTCATGGGCCGAGGGCGCAACGGGTCCGAGGGGAGGGCGGCGCAAGACATATTCACGCTCCCCGAATTTGAGCATATAGGTCAGGTTTGCGTGACCACCGCCAAACTGGGCGATATCCAGCTCACCCTCCGCGCCTTCAAGGTGCTCTCGCAGGTATGGTTCCAGGCGAGATGTGTCGAGACGTTCGTCCGTCCTGACGTCGATCAGTTCGGGATCGCTGAAATTGCTCACGCCTTCCTCCATGCGCCGGGGGCGTTCATTGGGCCACGGACCCGCCGTCGACGACCATTTCCGATCCTGTGACGAAAGCGGATTCATCGGATGCGAGATAAAGAACCATGGATGATACGTCTTCGGGGGTGCCAAGACGGCCAAGCGGAATTTGGCGGATCAGGCTTGTCCGGGTCCGCTCCGGGTCTTTTGACCCATCGATCATGGCCTGAACCATCGGGGTGTCGATAAAGGTCGGATGGACCGAATTGCACCTGATGTTGTATCCGGCCCGTGCGCAATGCAGGGCGACCGACTTGGTCAGCAAACGTACGCCGCCCTTGCTGGCGTTATAGGCGGCAAGATTGAATCCCCCGACAAGGCCGGAGACAGAAGACAGGTTGATGATCGACCCGCCCCCCGTTTCTTTCATGACCTTGACGCCGTGTTTGCAGCCGAGGAACGTGCCGTCCAGATTGACGCCGAGCACCTTTCGCCAGTCTTCCATGCTGGTATGTTCGATATCGGCAAGAAGGGCGATGCCCGCCGAATTCACGACAATGTCCAGCCGCCCGAAGCGTTCAATCGTTGCATCGATCACCCTCGCCCAGTGATCCTCATTGGTGACGTCGTGTTCAACGAACAGGGCTCGCTGACCAATGCGATCACGCAGGGACTCGCCATCGGCAACGTTGATATCGCTCAGAACGACGCTCGCGCCTTCATTGGCCAGCCTTTCGGCGCAGGCCGCGCCAAGTCCGGACGATGCGCCCGTGACCAGGGCGACCTTGCCCGCGACCCGACCGCCGGTTTGACCGTTCGTCATGCTGCGTTCCTTAATGCTGGCCGAGTTCCTGCTTGGCGATTGACATCAGGTGGACCTCATCCGGTCCATCCGCGAGGCGCAGGGCGCGGGCCCACGCCCAACCGCCGACAAGACCGCCTGATGTTGTAACGCCCGCAGCGCCGTGGATCTGGATCGCCCTGTCGATCACTGCGCAGGCCATGCGCGGCGCCATGACCTTGATCATGGCGATTTCCTTGCGCGCGGCCTTGTTGCCGACGGTGTCCATCATGTAGGCGGCCTTGAGGACCAGAAGGCGGGCCTGATCGACTTCGATGCGCGATTGCGCGATGGCGTCCCGGACGAGGCCCTGGTCCGCCAGTGGGCGGCCGAAAGCGACGCGTGACTTGGCCCGTTGACACATCATCTCAATGGCCCGTTCCGCTTGGCCGATAAGGCGCATGCAATGATGGATGCGTCCCGGCCCAAGACGGCCTTGGGCAATTTCAAAGCCGCGGCCTTCGCCAAGAAGAAGGTTGGAAGCAGGGACGCGGACGTTGTCGAAGTCGATCTCGCCATGTCCATGCGGGGCATGGTCGAAACCGAAGACGGGAAGGGTGCGCACAAGCTTCACACCTGGCGTTTCCATCGGCACCAGAATCATGGATTGCTGTTGGTGACGGGGGCCGTCCGGATCGGTCTTGCCCATGAAGATGAGAATCTTGCATCGGGGGTCGCCCGCGCCCGATGTCCACCATTTGCGGCCGTTGAGGACGTATTCATCCCCGTCGCGCACGATGCTGGCCTGAATGTTGGTTGCGTCAGACGAGGCGACGTCGGGTTCGGTCATCGCAAAACCGGAACGGATCGTGCCGTCCAGAAGCGGCAGGAGCCATTGTTTCTTGTGTTCCTCGCTGCCGTAGCGGACCAGCACCTCCATGTTGCCGGTGTCCGGCGCGCCGCAGTTGAAGGCTTCGGGGCCGATCGACGACCGCCCCATCACTTCGCAAAGCGGTGCATATTCCAGATTCGTCAGTCCGCTGCCGTATTCGCTTTCGGGGAGGAACAGGTTCCAAAGACCGGCCGCCTTGGCCTTGTCCTTCAGTTCCTCCATGATGGGGGGAACGGCTGCCCACCGGTCCTGCTGCGCGTTTACGAAGCCGTAGTATTCTTTCTCGGCGGGATAGACGTTCGTATCCATGAACTCTGTTACGCGCGCGATCAGGTCCTTGACCTTGTCCGTATAATCGAAATGCATGTGGGCCTCCGTTTCATTCCATGAATGGACGTTACCCGAGCGGAGTGGCAGGGTCCACAGCGGGTTCAGACTCAAGGGTAGTTAATTTATCATTTGATAGGCACCCTTCTATGCTTTGTTTGCTGGTCGATTTTCCCCCGTCAACACCAAGGAGTTTCCATGTCTGAAATCAACCGCCAATACCTTCTGAAGCAACGGCCCGTTGGTCGTATCAAGGAAAGCGATTTCGAACGAAAGGACTCTCCGGTACCGGAGCCGGGGGAGGGCGAGGTTCTTGTCCGTAACCTCTACCTGTCGCTTGATCCGGCGATGCGCGGCTGGATGAACGAAGGCAAATCCTATGTTCCCCCCGTCCAACTGGGCGAGGTCATGCGCGGGTTGACCGTTGGCCGGGTCGTTCGCTCCCGTGATGACTCATTTTCGGAAGGCGATTTCGTGACCGGTATTCTCGGCTGGCAGGATTATGCCGCCGTTCCGGGCAAGCAACTGGGGAGGGCGGTGACGGAACCGTCCCTGACCGCCAACCTCAGCCTGATGGGGATTGCGGGGCGTACGGCTTACTTCGGTCTTCTCGATATCTGCGATCCGAAGGCCGGCGAGACGGTGCTCGTTTCCGGCGCGGCCGGTTCTGTCGGTTCCATCGTCGGGCAGATCGCCAGGATCAAGGGTTGCCGGGTCATCGGTATCGCGGGAACCGATGCGAAGTGCGCCTGGCTGGTTGATGAACTGGGCTTCGATGGTGCGGTCAATTACAAAACCGAAGACCTCTACAAGGCGCTTCGGGCGAAATGCCCTGACGGGGTGGATGTCTTCTTCGACAATGTTGGTGGCGAGACGCTCGATACGGTTCTGCGTCTGATCAACCTGCGCGCCCGCATTTCCATCTGTGGCGCCATTTCCACCTATAACGCGACCGAGATGCCGCCGGGGCCGCAGAACATTCGTTCATTGCTTGTGAACCGCGCGCGTATGGAAGGGTTTATTATTTTCGATTACGCCGACCGCTTCGCCGAAGCGGATGCCGCGCTTGCAGACTGGCACAAGGATGGGCGTTTGAAGATCGCCGAGGATATCGTCGACGGACTTGATGAAGCGCCGCGGGCGATCAACCGACTGTTCGACGGAACGAATACGGGAAAGCTGATCGTCAGAATCGCCGACGAGGCGGGCTGAATGAAAAAAGGCCGCCCGGTTGGGCGGCCTTTTATGTTTTCGAGCGATGCGTTGATCAGCGCGGTAATTCGCTGCTTCCCATCAGGTATTCGTCGATGGCGCGGGCGGCCTGACGGCCTTCCCGAATCGCCCAGACGACCAGTGATTGCCCGCGCCGCATGTCACCGGCGGCGAACACCTTGTCGACCGAGGTCCGGTAATCGTCGGTTCCGGCCTTCACGTTGCCGCGTTGGTCGAAATCAACGCCCAGTTCCTTGAGCATGCCTTCCTGCTGGGGGTGAACAAATCCCATTGCTAGCAGCACAAGGTCGGCCTTCAGGTTGAATTGGCTGTTTTCGATCTCCGACATGGACCAGCGGCCCGAATCATCCTGCGTCCAGTCGACGCGACCGGCGCGGAGGTTCTTGACGACGCCGTTTTCCCCTTCAAAGGCATGCGTCGTTACGCACCAGTCGCGGGTGCAGCCCTCTTCCTGGGACGATGATGTCCGCATTTTGTTGGCCCAGAATGGCCAGGTCAGGCCCTTGTTCTCCTTCTCCGGCGGCTTGGGCATGATCTCGATCTGGGTGACGGAAAGCGCCCCTTGACGGATCGATGTGCCGACGCAATCGGAACCGGTATCGCCGCCGCCGATGACGACGACGTGCTTGCCGGTGGCGACGATGGCGTCACCTTCGTAAACAGGCTCACCCGCAACACGGCGATTCTGCTGCGTCAGGAAATCCATGGCGAAGTGGATGCCGCCAAGATCGCGGCCTTCGACTTCAAGGTCCCGCGGCTTTTCGGATCCACCGGTCAGAAGGACGGCGTCGTATCTGTTGAGCAAACCCTTCGCAGGGACATCAATGCCGACGCAGGTGTTCGGGCGCAATTCGACGCCTTCGGCCTGCATCTGTGAAAGGCGGCGATCGATGATTTTCTTGTTCAGCTTGAAGTCTGGAATGCCATAGCGAAGCAATCCGCCAAAACGTGCATTCTTTTCGAAAAGGGTCACGCTGTGGCCGACACGCGCCAACTGCTGCGCCGCTGCCATCCCGGCGGGGCCAGAGCCGACCACGGCGACCGACTTGCCGGTGCGGCGTGTCGGGATGTCCGGCGTGATCCAGTGTTCTTCAAAGGCCCGTTCAACGATCGCCATTTCAATTGTCTTGATGGCGACGGGCGCATCATCAAGGTTCAACGTGCACGCAGCCTCGCAAGGTGCAGGGCAGACCCTTCCCGTGAATTCAGGGAAGTTGTTGGTCGAATGCAGCACATCGGCGGCTTCCTGCCAGCGGTTGCGATAGACCAGATCATTCCAGTCGGGAATGATGTTGTTGATCGGGCAGCCGTTGTGACAATAGGGGATGCCGCAATCCATGCAGCGCGCGCCCTGCTTGTTGAGTTCGTCCTCGTTAAGCGGGCGGATGAACTCGTCATAATGGCGGATACGATCGTCGACCGGATCGTAACCCGGCGTCTGTCGACCAATTTCAAGAAATCCTGTTGGCTTGCCCATGGATCACTTCCCTCCCTTCGCGGCCGATTCCGGCTGCGGGGACCTGGTTGCCTGAAGTTCCTGCAAGGCGCGACGGTATTCGACCGGCATCACCTTCACGAATTTCGGCAAGAATGCCTCCCAGTTGTCCAGGATTTCTCTGGCGCGGCTGCTGTCTGTGTAATGAGCGTGCTTTTCGATCAGGGTGCGGAGGCGCTGCGCATCGTGACGCGTCATGTCATGCATGATATCGACGCGGCCATGCGTTTCCAGATCGCCGCCCTGATGGTCAAGCGTTTCAAGGGCATCGTCCTCGGCCGGGATCGGTTCAAGTTCGACCATGGCGAGGTTGCACCTCTTTTCGAAATCGCCCGCTTCGTCGAGAACATAGGCGATGCCGCCGCTCATGCCCGCTGCGAAATTCCGCCCTGTCGGGCCGAGAACCAGGACAATGCCGCCGGTCATGTATTCACAACCATGATCGCCGAGGCCCTCAACGACGGCAACGGCGCCCGAGTTGCGAACGGCGAAACGCTCGCCGCCGACGCCCCGGAAATAGCATTCGCCGGCGATAGCGCCGTACAGCACGGTGTTGCCGATGATGATGTTTTCCATCGGCTCCTTGCTGACGGGGCTGACGGGGTTCGGGTAAATGGCGATGCGCCCGCCAGAGAGACCCTTGCCGACATAGTCATTGCCTTCACCAGACAGCTCCAGCGAAACGCCCTTCGCCAGCCATGCGCCGAAGCTTTGTCCCGCAGTGCCGGTCAGTTTGATGTGGATGCTGTCTTCTGGAAGCCCCTCGTGCCCGTGATGGCGCGCCACTTCGCCCGACAGCATCGCGCCCACCGTCCGGTTGGTGTTCTTGATGGGCAGGTCGATCTGGACCGGCTTTCCGTTTTCGATCGCGTCCCTTGAAAGCGCGATCAACTGGTTGTCCAGCGCGTTTTCCAGCCCGTGATCCTGCTTCTCGCAGTTGAAGATGGCGACGTCCGGTCCCATGTCCGGTCGCGCAAAGATACGCGTGAAGTCCAGCCCCTTGGCTTTCCAGTGATTGAGCGCATGGTTCATGTCGAGCAGATCGGAACGACCGATCATTTCGTTGAACGTCCTGAACCCCATCTGCGCCATATATTCACGTACTTCCTCGGCTATGAACGTGAAGTAGTTGATGACATCTTCGGGCTTGCCCGTGAAACGCTTGCGCAATTCGGGGTCCTGGGTCGCAACGCCGACCGGACAGGTGTTGAGGTGACACTTGCGCATCATGATGCAGCCTTCGGCGATCAGCGCCGCGGTCGCAAAGCCGAACTCGTCAGCGCCGAGAAGCGCACCGATCAGAACGTCACGTCCGGTGCGAAGGCCGCCGTCGACCTGCACCGCGATACGACCGCGGAGTTCATTCAGCACAAGCGTCTGATGGGTTTCGGCAAGGCCAAGTTCCCACGGCGATCCGGCATGCTTGATGGAGGTGAGGGGGCTGGCACCCGTACCGCCGTCATAGCCCGAGATCGTAACGTGATCGGCATGCGCTTTGGAAACGCCCGCCGCAACCGTGCCGACACCGACTTCACTGACCAGCTTGACGCTGACGCGGGCCTTCGGGTTCACGTTCTTGAGATCGTGAATCAGCTGCGCCAGATCCTCGATCGAATAGATGTCGTGATGCGGCGGCGGCGAGATCAGGCCAACGCCGGGTGTCGAATAGCGCACCCGCGCAATGGTCTGGTTGACCTTGTGGCCGGGAAGCTGGCCGCCTTCGCCGGGCTTCGCGCCCTGCGCCATCTTGATCTGGATGTCGTCGGCATTGACGAGGTATTCCGTGGTCACGCCGAAACGGCCAGAAGCGACCTGCTTGATGGCCGAACGTTTCCAGTCGCCGTTTGCTTCCTTTATGAAGCGTTCCGGTTCCTCGCCACCTTCGCCGCTGTTCGACTTTCCGCCGATACGGTTCATTGCGACCGCCAGGGTCGAATGCGCTTCGTATGAGATCGAGCCGAACGACATCGCGCCGGTGGCGAAGCGTTTGACGATTGCGGATGCGGGTTCGACCTCGTCCAGGGGAACGGGCTTTCCGGCTTCCTTGATCTTGAACAGGCCGCGCAGGTTCATCAGGCGCGTATCCTGCTCGTTCACCATACGGGCGAACTGCTTGTACTTGTCGCCGTCACCGCTTCTGACCGCGTGTTGCAGGGTGGAGATGGTTTCCGGCGTCCATATATGATCTTCGCCGCGCGTCCGGTAGGCGAGCAGGCCACCGGCATCAAGCGCGGTCTTGTAGATCGGCGCATCGCCATAGGCATCTGCGTGGCGACGGACTGTTTCCGCCGCGATCTCCGGCAGGTTCACGCCTTCGATGGTTGACGCCGTTCCGGTGAAATATTTTTCGATCAGCGACGATGACAGGCCGATTGCATCGAAAATCTGCGCGCCGCAATAGGACTGATAGGTCGAGATGCCCATCTTGGACATCACCTTGAGTATCCCCTTGTCCACGGCCTTGACGAAACGCTGGTGAAGCACCTCTTCGTCCAGCTTTTCCGGAAGGTGATTGCGCAGGGCCGAAAGCGTTTCAAAGGCGAGGTAAGGGTTGATCGCCTCAGCGCCATAACCGGCAAGAACGCAGAAATGATGGACCTCGCGCGCTTCGCCAGTTTCAACCACAAGCCCCGATTCCGTGCGCAGTCCTTCGCGCACAAGGTGGTGGTGAACCGCTGCTGTCGCCAGAAGCGACGGAATCGGAATGCGGTCAGCGCAGACGTTGCGATCGGAAAGGACGATGATGTTGTAACCGTCCAGAACCGCCTTTTCGGCTTCCTTGCAAAGCGCGGTTACGGCGTCTTCCATACCCTCGGCGCCAAGCTCCGTCGGATAGGTCGTATCGATGGTCTGGGTTTTGAAGTGGCCGCGGACATAGCTTTCGATATGGCGGATCTTCTCAAGGTCGGCATTTGTCAGAATCGGCTGACGCACTTCAAGGCGCATATGCTTACCCGCCTCGTCGAGGCCAAGCAGGTTCGGCCTCGGTCCAACGTGGGAAACCAGCGACATGACCAGTTCCTCGCGGATCGGGTCGATCGGCGGGTTGGTCACCTGGGCGAAGTTCTGCTTGAAATAATCAAACAGCAGCCGCGATTTGTTCGAAAGGACGGCAAGCGGCGCATCGTGGCCCATGGACCCGATCGGATCCTGCCCGGTAAGGCCCATCGGCTCCAGGAAGAATTTGACGTCTTCCTGGGTGTAGCCGAACACCTGCTGGCGATCCAGAAGCGCCTGACGGCCTGGCGCCATGGGCGTAATTTCGGGCGGCAGGTCTTCAAGCTTGATCTGGGTTTCGGTCAGCCAGCGCTTGTAGGTCTGGGCCGAAGCCAGTTCGTTCTTCAACTCCTCGTCGTCGATGATGCGGCCCTGTTCCATATCGATGAGCAGCATCTTGCCCGGTTGCAGGCGCCAGCGCTTGACGATCTTGTCCTCGGGGATGTCCAGAACACCGGCTTCCGACGCCATGACAACGCGGTCGTCGTCGGTGATCAGGTAGCGGGCAGGGCGCAGGCCGTTGCGGTCCAGTGTGGCGCCGATCTGTCGGCCGTTCGTGAACGCCATGGCGGCAGGGCCGTCCCAGGGCTCCATCAGGGCCGAATGGTATTCGTAGAAAGCCTTGCGCTTGGCATCCATCAGCGGATTGCCATCCCAGGCTTCGGGAATCATCAGCATCATGGCGTGCGCCATGGGGTACCCGCCGGCGATGAGAAGCTCCAGCGCGTTGTCGAAGGTCGCAGAATCCGACGAGCCATCGCCGATCAAGGGCCACAGCTTTTCCAGATCGTCGCCAAGAACCTTTGATGTCATGTTGTGGCGGCGCGCCAGCATCCAGTTGATGTTGCCGCGAACGGTATTGATCTCGCCGTTGTGGCAAAGGAAACGGAAAGGCTGAGCCAGTCGCCACGACGGGAATGTATTCGTCGAAAAGCGCTGGTGGACGAGGGACAGTGCGGTTTCAACGCGTTCGTCCTTGAGGTCGAGGTAGAACTTGCCGACGTTGCTGGCCAGCACCATTCCCTTGTAGGTGATTGTCCGTGAGGACATGGAGGGAATGTAGAACTGGTCGCCTTCTTTAAGGTCAACATCCCAGATGGCATGGTGAACCTGCTTGCGGATAACGTAGAGCTTGCGCTCGAAGGCATCCTGGTCGGCGCAGTTGTCGCCACGCGCGATGAAAACCTGACGAATCACCGGTTCTATGGGCTTGACGCTTTCACCAAGGCAACTGTTGTCCACTGGGACTTCGCGCCAACCCAAAAGCTTCTGGCCCTCCCGTGCGGTGACGGTCGTGAAGGCTTCTTCGCACTTTGCGCGGGTTTTGGCGTCGCGCGGCAGGAAAACCATGCCTACGCCATAATCGGCGTCACCGGGAAGGTCGAATCCGAGTTTGGCGCTTTCCGCACGGAAAAAGGCGTCCGGCTTTTGCAGAAGCATGCCAGCGCCGTCGCCCGCAAGCGGGTCGGCGCCCACGGCGCCACGGTGCGTCAGGTTGGCGAGGATCTCAAGCCCCTGACGCAGGATGTCGTGACTTTTTCGGCCCTTGATGTCGACGACAAAGCCGATGCCACAGTTATCGCGCTCGTTGCGAGGGTCGTAGAGACCCTGCTCGGCGGGCATTCCCGCAAAGCCCATCGTTCCTGTTCCCTTCATTTATTAAGGTGCCGCGCCTGATTACAGGGGGCACCATCCCAACGCAAGCTTGAATTGGGCGTTTGTTCCAAGGCTCCCTTATATGCCATCAGGGGCATGTAATCCGCAAGAGGCGGAAAATGTAAGCGTAGGGCGTCTCGTTGGCATTTGCCCCGTCTCGGTTCATTATATTCATCATATTCCGGGGCGATCTGGTTGGAGCAAAGGCCAAATGATTGTTGTTTTTACGGATTTTGGCGTCTCCGGCCCCTATACGGGGCAGATGAAGGCGGTGCTGCATCGTGATGCGCCGGGCGTTCATGTTGTGGACCTTTTGTCGGATGCGCCATCCTGCGATCCCATGTTGTCATCCTATCTGCTGTCCGCTTATGCGGATTGGTTCCCTGTGGGAACCTGTTTCCTCTGCGTTGTAGACCCCGGCGTCGGCTCCGAACGTGTTCCCGGTGTTCTGCATGCCGACGGCAAATGGTTTGTCGGCCCCGACAACGGCTTGTTCGAGATCGTGGCAAGACGGGCCAGCAACGCTTCATGGAGCCGCATCTCATGGCGTCCCGATAATCTTTCAAACAGTTTTCACGGACGGGACCTGTTTGCGCCCGTCGCAGCCGCCATCGCGAAAGGAAAACCCCTGCCAAGCATCCCGGAGGACATCCATACGATGCGTCGGCCGGAATGGCCGGACGATTTGCCGCGCGTTGTCTACATCGATGCATTCGGCAACGTGATTCTTGGTATCAGGGGGTGCGTTCTCGGCAAGGAAACGAGATTTTTCGTCGGTAATGAGAAAATTTCTTGGGCGCGGACT
>JAPHTL010000081.1 GCA_026193355.1 Rhodospirillales bacterium | reverse complement strand
TTCGCCGAGATGCGCCAGTGCCTTGCCGGCTTTGCGGGTATTTCGTGGGACAGGCTGGAAACGGAAGGGGCGGTGACGCACCCCTGCACGGACCCCGAAGGTCCGGGGCGTGAGGTTCTGTTCGGTGAAACCTTCCCCACCGCGGATGGGCGTGGGCGTTTCGTTCCCGCCGATATCATCCCACCGGACGAAACGCCTGACGACGACTATCCGATGGTCCTGTCGACGGGGCGGATACTGGAGCACTGGCACACCGGCGCGATGACCCGGCGTGTCGATGTTCTGGATAGCATCGAACCCGGCGCGATGGCCCTGCTGTCCCCTGCCGATCTGGCCCGCCTCGGCGTTGCCGCCGGTGAAAGAATCCGTGTTTCAACGCGGCGTGGCGTGATCGAGGCGATGGCGCGGGCCGACAACGACATCGCACCGGGCACCCTGTTCATTCCCTTCTGCTTCGCCGAGGGGGCCGCCAACCTGCTGACCAACCCGAAGCTCGATCCGTTCGGCAAGATCCCCGAACTGAAGTATGCCGCGGCGAAGGTGGAAAAAGCCTGACCCCGATGAGTGAAGACACCGTCACCCTTACCCTGCCCGACGCCTTCGACCTCGTCTGCCGGGTGCTGGAGGCTTCTGGCGCATTACCTGAAAATGCCCGTCCGGTGGCCGAGGCGCTTGTCGCGGCGGAGGCCGAGGGGCTGAAAGGCCACGGCCTGTCCCGTGTGCCGAGTTATGCCGCCCAACTGCGCACGGGAAAGGTGGATGGCCGCGCAACGCCCCAGGTGACCCACGTCGGGAATGCGGCGCTACGCATCGATGCCGCCCACGGCTTCGCCTATCCGGCGCTGGATCGGGCCATCGAAACCCTTCCCGTGCTGGTGCGCGAGGCGGGCATCGCCATCGCGTCCATTACCCGGTCCCATCATTGCGGGGCGCTTGGTCATCACGTCGGGCGGCTGGCGCGCAAGGGGCTGGTCGGCCTGATGTTCGCCAACAGCCCCAAGGCCATTGCGCCGTGGGGCGGCAAACGGGCGACATTTGGCATGAATACAATCGCGCTTGGCGCCCCGAGGCAGGGAAGGCCGCCACTGGTTGTCGACCTGACGCTGGGCAAGGTGGCGCGCGGCAAGATCCTGCTGGCCAAGCAGCGGGGCGAGGCGATCCCCGAAGGCTGGGCGCTGGATGCCAACGGCAACCCGACCACCGACCCGGATGAAGCGTTGCAGGGCATTATGTTGCCCATCGGCGACGCCAAGGGCGCCGCGCTGGTTCTGATGGTCGAGGTGCTGGTTGCCGCATTGGG
The DNA here is from genome assembly GCA_026193355.1 of Rhodospirillales bacterium. Lineage (GTDB taxonomy): Bacteria > Pseudomonadota > Alphaproteobacteria > Rhodospirillales > JAPHTL01 > JAPHTL01. The sequence goes on along the minus strand of JAPHTL010000081.1, from coordinate 15,895 downwards.
CGGTGCGAACTTCGGGTTCGAGGCCGGGTCGTTCTTTACGCCAGAAGGCGAGCCGCCCGGCGTTGGGCAGATCCTTATCGCCATTGATCCCGACGGCGTATCGGGCGGGATGTTCGCCGAGCGGCTGGAATCTCTGATCGCCGAAATCCTCGGGCAACCCGGCGCGCGGCTGCCCGGCGACCGGCGCATTGCTGCGCGCGATGCGGCCAGGCGTGATGGTTTTGACATACCCCCCGCCCTGTTGGCCGAAATCACGGCGCTGGCGGAAGGGCGCTAGACGCTATCTCGAATACACGGTGGTTGCCGCGATGGGCAACAGCGTGTTGCCGTTGACAATCGCGCCGGCCAGTTGTTCGCTGGTCAATCCCGTCGCCTTGTCCAGATTTGCGCCGCGCAGGTCAGCGCCGTTGAAAGACGCTCCGCTCAGGTCTGTCCCCGCCATCCATGCATTTTGCAGGTTGGCGTAATCGAACACGGCTCCTGTCAGGTTTGCGCCGAAAAGAAACGCACCGGACAGGTCATCGCCCCTGAAATTCTTGTATGAAAGGTTCGCCCCGATCAGGTTGGCATGGCCGCTCAGCGAACTGAACTGGCTTACCGTGCTGGCCCCGCCACCGCCTGCCGCAAGATAGTCAAGATAGGCCTGCGCCGCAGGGCTTAGCGTTACGACATCCTGAATTACCCGTCCGGGCGAACCGACCGAACCGTCGCTGACCGTCATGCCATCGGGCGAAGACGGCCGCGCTTCGGTCACCCGAAGGTAGGATGCGCCGGCAACGGCTTGATATGCGCTGAGCCCTGTAATCACGATCCGCGTCCCCGCATGTCGCCACGGGAGGCTGGCTGATCACGGCATTATGCGACTCTTGCCGGGATTCCGCAAATCGAGCCGCGAACCTTTGCAAGGCGTATCTTCAGCGGATCAGCGTTGCGATACGGTTCAGGATGTCGATGCGTACACCGGTCACCGGCGCCAGTTCCAGGGCGTAACTGTGACGGCTGCCCACCTCATTGGCGCGGCGCAGATTATCAAATTCGTTGATTTGCGCCTTCTCGGATTCGTTCAATCGACGACTCAGGTCTTTTTCCATATGTGTGAAAAGGCTGCTTTTGCGAATGGGGAAGTCGGGCTTTTCCGCAACCTCTTCCAGCGCGTCGAAGACCATGGCGGGTGAGACCGTAAAACCTTCCGCAACCCTGTGAACGAATTCGCGGCGGTGCATCTGTATCTCCAGGCGGAGTTTTTTCGTTCGTTCGATAAGGATGCCGCGTTCGTAATGCGACAGCGGCGCGCCCTTTTCGGTCTCGACGATCTGCAGCAAATCGGCGCTTGATCCGGCGACCTCTGCAACGGCGTGGCTGGACGGCCCCGCAAACAGTGCGAGGGCAAGAACGAGACAGAACAATCCGCGCATGGCTGTCACCACGTTTCTCCGGGAAATCATGAAATGCAGAATGCAGGCTACCCCATTGGTATCGGGGTTGCGATGACCGTAGTCAAGAAGCGGAAGCGGCCTCGAAGTCCTTTTCCATACCCTGCCAGTCCTTGACGTAGGCGGGCAGTTCCGGGGGCGGGCCGTCATGGCCCATCGCACTGGCAAGTTCATCCGATGGGATCGACCGTCCCTTTTCACGGAACAGGGCCTTGATGATTGCAATCGCGGCGAGCCGGTCGCCGACTTCCATCCGGTGTTCGATGTACGTCCACTTGTCGTCCCAGCCGATCAGGCGTGAACGCATGGTGTAGCGTTCGAAAGGGTGCAGGGGGCGTTTGAACCGAATTGCGGCCGATCCCGCGACCGGGGCCCACTTTCGCTCCATCAGCACCTTCAGGAAACCGCTTCGGATGATGAGGTCAAGACGGCCGAGATCCATCAATGTCAGATACCGGCCGTTGTTCATGTGCATGTTGACGTCCAGGTCGTTGGGCCAGACCCGGAAATGGACTACCGATTCAGTGAAAAGGCCCCCGGGCGGCTTGCGCCAGCCGCCCAGGACAACCTTCAGTGTTCTCAGTATCGGATGCATCGACGCCTTCTTAGAATGCGTCGTCGGCAAAGCTCATCATGGTTTTTGACCCCGCCATGATGGATGAGAACAGCCCGCTGGACTGCGGCAGGATGCGCTCCATGTAATGCCGTGCGGTGCCGAGCTTGGCCTGATAAAAGCCCGCCTCCTCGCCATCGGTCTTCGCCATCGCCACCTTGGCGGCGCGCGCCCAGATGTAGGCCATGGCGACAAGACCGAACAGACGCAGGTACTCGCTGGCCGCCGCGCCCGCCTCATCGGGGTTTTTCATCCCCTTTTCGGCCAGGTATCCGGTGGCGCGTTGCAGTCGCCCGAAGGCCTTGGCCAGCGGCATGACGAAATCCGCCATCGATTCGTCTTCGGCATGTTCCTCGATGAACGCCTGCACGGGATGGAAGAAGCGGCGCAGGTAACGTCCGAAGTGCGCGGGCATCTTGCGGCCGACCATGTCGAGCGCCTGAATGCCGTTGGTGCCCTCATAGATCTGGGCGATGCGCGCGTCGCGAACATACTGTTCGACGCCGGTTTCACGGATATAGCCGGACCCACCGAACACCTGCATGCCGGCGTTCGTCGCGTCGAACCCGAAGTCGGTGAACAGCGCCTTGACCATCGGCGTCATCAACTGGATGAAGTCGTCGGCTTCGGTGCGCAGGCCCTCGTCGGGGTGTTTCTTGCGCAGATCAAGCCCGCGCGCCACCCACATGGCCGTTGCGCGCGCGCCTTCGGTGAAGGCGCGGATGTTGAGCAACGTGCGGCGGATGTCCGGATGAACAAGAATGGGGTCTGCGCCTGCGTCGGGGTTCTTGGCCCCGGTCAGGGAGCGGCCTTGCAGGCGTTCGCGGGCGTATTCCACCGCCGCCTGATAGGAAGACTCGGCAAGGCCCAGACCCTGCACACCGACCGCCAGGCGTTCGTTGTTCATCATGGTGAACATGTGGGACATGCCCTTGTTCATTTCGCCGACCAGCCAGCCCTGTGCGTCTTCGAAGTTCATGACGCAGGTGGCAGAGGCCTTGATGCCCATCTTGTGTTCGATGGACCCGCAGGAAACCCCGTTGCGCGGGCCGGGCGTACCGTCATCCTTGGGGATGAATTTCGGCACGACGAACAGGCTGATACCCTTGACGCCCTTGGGCGAACCTTCGGCGCGGGCCAGCACCAGATGGATGATGTTGTCCGTCAGGTCGTGCTCACCCGACGAGATGAATATCTTGGTGCCGGAGATCTTCCATGAACCGTCGTCGTTGGGAACGGCCTTGGACCGCAGCAGGCCCAGGTCGGTGCCGCAGTGCGGTTCGGTCAGACACATGGTGCCGGACCATTCGCCGCTGACCATCTTCGGAAGATAGAGGTCTTTCAGTTCGTCCGTGCCATGGGCATGGAGCGACTGATAGGCGCCATAGGTCAGGCCCGGATAGATGCCGAACGACAGGTTCGCCGAACACATCATTTCCTCGACCATGACGTGGATGGAACTGGGCATGCCCTGCCCGCCGTACTTGGGGTCACTGGTCAGGCCGCCCCAGCCGCCCTCGACATAGGCCCTGTAGGCTTCCTTGAAGCCCTTCGGCGTGCGAACGACGCCGTTTTCAAAGGTGCAGCCTTCCTCGTCGCCCGAACGGTTGATGGGGAACAGTTCGTTTTCGCAGACCTTTGCCGCCTCTTCGATGATGGCGTCCACCAGATCTGGGGTCGCATCCTCGTAGCCGGGAAGGGACGAGATCTCCGAATAATCGAACAGTTCGTTGTAGACGAAGCGCATGTCGCGCAAAGGTGCCTTGTAGCTCGCCATGGCTCAGTTCCTCAAAGGTTTGCCGGTCGCCAGCATGTGCTCGATGCGCGCAAGGGTTTCCTGCGTCCGCAGCAGCGACATGAAGGCTTCGCGTTCCAGTGTCAGGACATCGTCCTCGGTCATCACGTCGGTGATGTCCGTATCGCCGCCAGCCAGAACACGGGCCAGCGCCTTGGATACGGTGACGTCATGCGGTGTGGCCATTCCCGAACGGCGGAAATCGTCGACCGCCATTCCCATGGCCGTTTCACCCGTCGGTCCGGGGAGAACGATCTCCGGCTCCTCGGGGGGCTGGTAGCCTTCGGCCAGCGCCAGGGCCCTGGCCTTGGCGTCCGCCAGCAGGCGATCACGGTTCATCGTGATGCCATCGTCCGGACGTATGATCAGTGCGGCCTTCGCTTCCGCCGCCGATTTGGCGACATAGGCCGTGCTGACCATTTCGAAGACCTTGCCGACACCCGCCATCGGGCCTTGCGGACCCTTCGGGTTTTTTGTCCAGCGAAGCAGCATTTCCTTGCAGCCGCCCCAGCCGGGGATCACCCCGACGCCGACCTCGACGAGGCCGGTATAGGTTTCGGCATGGGCCTGGATGGAATCGCAATGCAGCAGGATTTCGCAACCGCCGCCGAGCGCCATGCCCGAAGGCGCGCCGACCACGGGGAAGGGCGCGTATTTCAGCGCCTTGTACGTCTGCTGCCCCTGGCCGATCATGTTCTCGACTTCGGGCCAGGCGGCGATGTTGGCAACGAACAAGGCAAGGCCGACATTCGCGCCGACCGAGAAGTTGCTGCCCTCATTGTGCACAACCAGCGCCTTGTAACCGCCCTTGGGGACGGTTTTCAGGGCGGTGCCGATCATGGTCATGATGCCCGCGTCGATGCTGTTCATCTTGGTGTGGAATTCCAGGCACAGTACGCCGTCGCCGATGTCCCACAGGCTGGCCGAACCGTTCTTCGCGACCGGTTCGCTGCGCAGCTTGATGTCGGAGAGCAGCAACACGCCTTCGGGACGGACGATGTCGTGATAGGCGCCATCGGTTCCGAAGACCTGGGGCTTGCCTTCATGGACGCGGTAGAAGGTTCCGTCGCCGACCTTGGTCAGCAGTTCGGGAACCGGTTTGCCTTCGGCCGCCAGTTTCTCGGCGAACCATTTTGGGCCAAGCCTGTCGATCAGTTCGAACGGGCCGTACTTCCACGCATAGCCGAGTTTCATGCCTTCATCGACGGCATGGATGTCGTCGGCGATTTCGGGAACCAGCGCCGCAGTGTAGGCCAGCGTCTGGCCGAGGACACTCCACGCGTATTGTCCGCCCTTGTCGGGATGTTCGACCAGGGCGCGCAGGCCACCCTTGCGGGATGCCGAAACGCATTCCAACCGCGCCTTTTCGCTCGGCGCGTAGTCACCGGTCTGAAGGTTGATCGATTCCTTGACCTTCTTGCCGCCGTCGCGGTTGATGCGATAGAAGCCGCCCTTGCCCTTGCGGCCGGTGTAGCCGTCCGTGATCATCTTCTTGATCAGGTCGAATTCCCGGTAGATGGCGCGATAACCGTCGTTTTCGGGCAGGGTGCGCAACATGCTGGACGCGACATGGGGCATCAGGTCGATGCCGACCAGATCCATCAGGCCGAATACACCGGTCTTGGGAATGCCCATCGGCTTGCCGATGACCGCGTCCGCTTCCTCGACCGTCAGACCGCCGGTGAAGGCCTCGCTGACGGAGCACTGGATCCAGAAGGTGCCGATGCGGTTGGCGATGAAACCCGGGGTGTCCTTGCAGTCGACGACCCCCTTGCCCAGCATCACGTCGCCGAAGCGGCGCATGGTTTCCACTGCGTCCGGGCGTGTCTTTGCGCCGGCAACCAGTTCCAGCAGGCGCATGTAGCGTGGCGGATTGAAGAAGTGGGTGACGAGGAAGTCCTTCGCGAAGGAATCGGGAAGACCTTTGGTCAGATCATGCAGGGGGATGGTCGACGTGTTGGACGACACGATCGAACCCTTCTTGCGCTTGGCCTCGATCCGTTTGTAGAGGTCCTGCTTGATCTCAAGGTTCTCGATCACCGCTTCGACGATCCAGTCGCATTCGCCCAGAAGGTCGAGGTGGTCCTCGGTGTTTCCGGTTGTGACCAGTTTGGCCGCGCCCTTGTGCATGAAGGGGGCGGGGTCGGCTTTCAGCAGTTTGGCGACCGCGCCCTCTGCGATGGCGTTCCGGTTTTTCGCGCCTTCGGGAACGATGTCCAGCAGCACGACGGGAACGCCTGCGTTGGCGACATGGGCGGCGATCCCCGCGCCCATGACACCGGCGCCGATAACGGCGACTTTGCGGATGTCGTCCATGATCAGATGGCCTCCAGCACCGTGGCGATGCCCTGACCGCCGCCGATGCACTGCGTTGACAGGGCGTACTTGCCGCCTTCACGTTTCAGAAGCTGCGCGGCCTTGCCGGTGATGCGCGCGCCTGTGGCCCCCAGCGGGTGGCCGATGGCGATGGCGCCGCCGTCGATATTGACCTTCGCCATATCCAGCTCAAGGTCCCGGATCGAGGCGATGGACTGCGTTGCGAAGGCTTCGTTGATTTCCACAACGTCGAGGTCTTTGGCGGTGATTCCTGCGCGGGCCAGCGCCTTCTTCGACGAGAAGATCGGCCCAAGGCCCATGGTCTCGGGCTTGCAACCGGAAACGGCGATGCTCTTGATTCGCGCCATTGGTTCGATGCCGTTCTTGTTGGCGTATTCCTCGGAACACACCAGCGTGGCCACCGCGCCGTCGGTCAGCGGCGAGGACGTCGCCGCCGTCACCGTGCCTTTTTCGTCGAATGCCAGCTTCAGGCTGGCCAGCCCTTCCAGTGTGGTTTCGGGCCGCAGGCAGCCGTCGGCTTCGACGGTGTTCTTGCCACTGGTGATCGGTGTGATTTCGTCTTTCAGACGCCCTTCGCTCTGGGCCTTCGCCGCCTTCTGCTGGCTGAGGAGAGCGAACTCCTCCTGCTCCTTGCGGCTGATGTTGTATTCGCGGCCGACGTTTTCTGCCGTCTGTCCCATCGACATGTAGGCGCCGGGCATCATTTCATAGAGGCCCGGATGCGGCATCGGGTTGAAGCCGGTCATCGGGACACGGGACATTGATTCGACACCGGCGCAGATGAAGGCTTCGCCCGCATTCATCTGGATGGCTCCTGCGGCCATATGAATGGACTGCATGGACGATCCGCAGAAGCGGTTTACGGTTGTTCCGGCGACGGAGATCGGCAGGCCCGCCAGAAGCCCGACCAGGCGCGCCACATTGAAGCCCTGTTCGGCTTCGGGGAAGGCGCAGCCCATGATGAGGTCCTCGATGTCGTCAACCTTGACGCCTGTCCGTTCGACCAGCGCCTTGACCACCTGGGCCGCCATTTCATCGGGGCGGACCCTGGCGAGATCGCCTTTTTTCGCAAAATGGAAGGGTGACCGGACGTACCCGGCGATGACGACATTTTTCATCTTTCTTACTCCAGCGTTTTCTACCGTAAGGGGTTCATATGAGTATTCCGGCGCTCAGGCGCGAGCTGTCTTTTTTTCTCGATTGTTCAGTGCCTGAAGAGTCAGGTTCTGAACCTCGCGCAATTCATCGATGGTCGTGTCCAGATCAAGGCGCTGCGATTCCAGGTCCGCGATGCGGCTGTTCACCCGCTGAAGAAGCATCTTCATCTGCGACACCTTGGACGTGTCCATGTCGTAAAGGGAAAGGTATTCGGCGACATCGGCCAAAGAGAAACCCATGCGCTTGGCGCGCAGGATGATCAGCAATCGCGCACGATCGCGGTGGGTATAGACCCGTGTCGTGCCAGCACGTTGCGGTGACAGCAGGCCCTTCGTTTCGTAAAACCGAATGGCCCGTGGCGTTATGTCGAGTTCAGCGGCCAGTTCTGTGACGCTGTAAAGCTTCTCCATCGGCGGCTCTCCGTTGATTGGAGGGTCCCAGTCAGCGAAGAAACTATACCGTTGAGTTACGTTAACGTCAACTAAGTAACCGTTTGGTCATGTGAGGCTGCTCAGGCGGTTCCCTTGCCCGCCTTCGCGGCTTCTTCCGCTACCAGTTCCTTCTTCGACAGCTTGCCGATCATGGTCTTCGGCAATTCGTCGCGGAATTCGATCACGGATGGCATCTCGATTTTCGAGATCTTGTCGGCGAGGAATGCCTTCATGCCGTCTTCGTCGAGGGTCTGGCCTTCTTTCAATTTGACAAAGGCCTTGGGGCTCTGCCCCCGGTATTCGTCGTCGATGCCGATCACGGTCACTTCGGCCACAGCCGGGTTCAGGTAGATGGCTTCCTCGATGATGCGGGGATAGACGTTGAAGCCGCTGCACAGGATCATGTCCTTGATGCGGTCGACGAGGAAGATATAGCCGTCTTCGTCGATATAGCCGACATCACCTGTATGCAGTCTGCCGTCGCGAAGAACGTTTCCGGTTTCCTGCGGGCGGTTCCAGTACCCGAGCATTACTTGCGGGCCGATGATGCAGACCTCGCCGCGTTCGCCCTGTGGCAGCAGCGTGTCAGGATCTTCAAGGTCGCGGATCTCTATGATCGTTTGGGAAACAGGGATGCCAATTGATCCTTCCTTTGTCGCGCCGCTAAGTGGATTGCAGGTGGCGACGGGGGAGGATTCGCTGAGGCCGTAACCTTCAACCAGGCCACATCCGGTCAGCTCTTCGAAACGCTTCTTCACCTCCAGCGGCAGCGGCGCACCGCCCGAGATGCAGAATTTGATTGAAGACATGTCGTATTTCGCCAGGTCGGGGGCGTTGTTGATCGCTGTATAGATCGTGGGGACGGCGGGGAAAAGGGTGGGGCGCCGCGCATTGATGGTCTTGAGCGCCTGCTTCAATTCGAAGCGCGGCAGAAGAATCATCTCGGCCCCGATCGAAACGGCGAACATCATTACGCTTGTCATGGCGAAGACATGGAAGAACGGCAGGATGCCCAGAATCTTTTCCTCGCCCATCATCACGCCGGGGAACCAGCCGACGACCTGTTGGACGTTGGCGGAAATGTTGGCATGGGTCAGCATCGCGCCCTTGGGAACGCCGGTCGTGCCGCCGGTGTATTGCAGAACCGCGATGTCCTCGGCGGGAGAGATGTCGACAGGCGCCGGGTCGCCGTTGTTGTCTATCAACTTGTCGAAATGGACGTGCCGGTCATCATCGGGGATCTTCGCAAGTTCCTTTCCCTTCAGCAGCCCGAACAGGAAGCCCTTGACGGGCGGCAGGGCCGTTTTCATGGGGCAGACCACGATCGTCTTGAGGAATTTTGACTTCCCCAGTATTGCCCCGACCTTGGAATAAAGCAGGTTGAGGTCCATGGTCACCATGATCTCGGTCTCGCTGTCCTCGATCTGGTTGGCCAGTTCGCGCTCGACGTAAAGGGGATTGTAGTTGACCACGGTGCCGCCGGCCTTCAGCACGGCGAAGAAGAAGATGACTGAATAGGGGGTGTTGGGAAGGCACAGACCGACCTTTGTTCCCTTACCGACGCCCATTTTCTGGAAACCCTTCGCCGCCCTGTTCACCAGACCGCCGAGGTGGGTGTAATCGTAGCTATGGCCAAGAAAATCCATGGCGGGATTTTTGCCGTACCTCTTGACCGTGTCTTCGAGGAATTCGAACAGAGGGCGGGGCGTCAGCGTGGCATTCCAGTCGACGTCTTTGGGATAGGTTGCGTCCCAAGGGTACGATTGGGTAGCGGTATTAGTGGTCATGGATGCCTCCCTCTTTGGTCTCTGTTTTTCCGGAGCGGGTTATCCCGCCATCACCATTAACTTTAGTATAATTCAAATTGCGCGTGCGCGCTCACTGTAGTTTTAGACGTAATTTTTAATCACCGTGACGTAAAAAAACGCAAACGACATGAAGCGTAGCTATCCAGGTCCTTCACTTTCGCGTGAGAAAGCCGGTTTTGGCCATTCTGAGCGCCCGTCAACTTGCTTCTCGAAAAAAAGACATAGTAACCTCGGCCCGCCTCGCCGAGAGGCTTTTTTCATGTCGGCGGCCAAAGGCTCTAGAGGCCGTCGCAACGGCGAAATTCAGGAAGGGACTTCCGGCCCAGGGGGTTGCTGTCCGTAATGTGGGAGTTTGTTTTATGACCAAGGGAAAGATCATGGCGATGGCGGCCGTTTTCACCGCCGCGCTTGCTACGGGACCGGCCCTCGCGGGTGATGCCGAAGCCGGTAAGAAGATATTCAAGAAGTGCGTTGCCTGCCACACGATTGAAGAGGGCGGCAAGAACAAGGTTGGCCCCAACCTGTTCGGCATCATCGGTCGCGCCGCCGGGGCGATCGAAGGCTTCAAGTATTCGAAGGCCGTGAAAGAATCCGGTGTGACCTGGGACGAGGCCAACATCGACAAGTACCTTGAGAAGCCCAAAGACTTCATTCCGAAGAACAAGATGGCTTTCGCCGGGCTGAAGAAAAAGGATGATCGCGACAACGTCATCGCCTACCTGAAGGCGAATTAAAAAGACGTTTCCGATACGGGATGTTAAAGGCGCTGCCTGTATGGGCGGCGCCTTTTCTTTTTATAAATGGAGAATCAGTTGAACGGGTCGTCCCCACGGTGAAGCACCCGGTCGATGGCGTTGCGAAGTTTTTCGGGGCGGATCGGCTTGTGCAGAAGGGGGAAGCCGCTTTCCTCCGCTTCGCGCAGCCTGTCCGCTGCGGTGTCTCCGGTCAGCAGGATGGCAGGGGTATTTCTGCCGATAATTCTTCTCAATTCCACAATGGCCGCTGGCCCCGTTTTGCCGCCACCGAGGCGATAGTCCGCAATAATCAGGTCGGGGCCATCGTTTCCAATGGCTTCAAGCTGTTTCAGGAAGTCCTCGTCATGGCTGTCGGTTGCTGCCAGAACCTCATGATCCCATCCCTCCAGATAGGCGGTCATCGCCTCGATGATCGATGGTTCGTCATCAATGATGACAATTCTGGCTGGTTTCGGTGATTGTTCAGGACCCTTCTCCGGACGATCCGCGACATTCATGGTCTCAGGTGACACAGGCAGCTCTACCGCGAAGACGGAACCGCGCCCGAGTTCCGAGCGCACCTCGATTTTCGCTCCCAGCAGAGTGGCCAGTTGGGAAACGATCGAAAGGCCCAGGCCGAGCCCCTTTTCGCGACGGCGGCTTTCGTTTCCGATCTGGTAGAATTCCTGGAAAATAAGGGGCAACTTGTCCTCGGCTATGCCGACCCCGCCGTCGTGGACTTCAACGCGGATGATGTTCCTCCTGTGTCGGCACCCGAACACGATCTTTCCGTGTTCCGTATATTTGACCGCATTATGCAGAAGATTTCTGAGGATCGTTTCAAAAAGGGACGGATCGGTTTCAACCGCTGCGGAAGTGGAGACGTAGCGGACGTCCAGGCCCTTGGATTCGCCAAGCGGCTGAAATTCATCGCGCAGTCTGCGGAAAAGATCGTCGAGCGGCACCGTCACATGTTCCGGCCGGATCAGGCCGGCTTCCAGACGCGAAATGTCGAGAAGGCTGAGCAGCAAGCCGTCCATGGCATCCATGGCGCTACGCATTTTCTCGACGAGTGCGCGATCCTTCGAGGATTTCACCCGATCTTCGAACGCGCCGACAAAAAGGGCGAGCGCCTGAAGCGGTTGACGCAGGTCGTGGCTTGCGGCGGCAAGAAACCGGCTTTTCACCTGGCTGGCCTGTTCGGCCGCTTCCTTTGCAAGCTCCAGTTCCCGGGTGCGTTCCGAAACCCGGCGCTCAAGGTCGTCATGGGCTGCCCGCAGTTCTTCGTGCGCGCGCTTCAGTTCGGTGATGTCGATACGGAATCCGACGGTCCCTCCGTCTTTGGTCGGTTTTTCGGCAATGCGAAGCCATCGGCCGTTCGACAATTTCTGTTCGACAGGTGCGCCGCTGGTCCTGTGCTGTGCGAGGCGCCGGGCGATCCATTCGTCCTCGTTTCCGACGGCTTCCGCCAGTTCTCCGGCGGCGACGCTTTCGCGCAGGACTTCCTCGAATGTCTTTCCTGCTTCGATGGCCTTGATTGCGCCGGGATAGCATGCCTTGTACTTGCTGTTGCACATGACGATCCGGTCATCGGCATCATAAATTGCAAACCCCTCGTCGATGGCTTCCAGGGCGGCAGTCAGACGTTCGTTGGCAAGGCGTTCGCCTTCGCGCGACTCGATGATCGCCCGTTCGGAAGCCTTTTGATCCGTTATATCGGTTCCGATGGCGCCAGTTCCCATGATGGTTCCGTCGGCGGCGATGATGGGGAACTTCACCGTCTGGAAAATGCGCTCATGGCCGTTGTCGTAGAAGACCTCTTCCATGGTTGAGGGAACGCCCGTTTCGAAGACGCGGCGGTCGTGCTCCATGAATCTGACGGCCATGTCGAGTGGGAAAACCTGCTCCGTTGTCTTGCCGATGACCCTCTGCGGTTCCATGCCGAAAAGGGATTGGGCCTTGCGATTGATCAACTGGTAACGCCCGGCCCTGTCCTTGAAATGTATCTTCGCCGGCGAGTTGTCGATCATGGCGGTGAGAAGGGCCTCGCTTTGTCGCAGGGATTCCTGCGCCTGCCGCCTCAGGGAGATGTCGCGGAAAATACCGAACAGCATCTTTTTTCCCTGAAAATCAGCGATTGTCGCGTTGATCTCTACCGGAATGCGCCTTCCGTCCGCTGTGGTTATTTCCTCTTCGATGCCAGAAGCCCCATCCGCCCAGATCGATTCTGACAGGGCCGGGCTTCTGCCGTGTTCGGGGAGAAGTTTTTCCAGTGGAACGCCAGCAAGCCCCTGACCGGGCTTTCCAAAAAGATCCTGGGCTTTCCTGTTGGCGTCCTCGATCAGGCCCGTGCGGGCATCGCACACCAGGATGGCGTCCCTGGCGCCTTCGATAAGGGTCCTGTACCGCTCCTCGGAAATGGAAAGGCGCCTGTTGAAGGCGACAACGGTCATATGACGCCAGATTGCCATCGCAACGGAAATCAGGACAATCGCTGCGAGCGAAAGGAAAATCAGACGTTCCTGAGTCCAGAAACGCGGTTGCTCGGCGAACCAGGCGTTGAAAACGCCGGCGCGGCGCGGGGAATTGATGAAGGCGCTTACGCCACGCTCCATGATCGCGAGAAGGGGGCGGTTGGATTTTGCGACCGCGACTCCCCATTGTTCCGTATAGAGCGGATCGCCCGAGGTTCTGATCATTTCTGCGACGCCCGCATCCAGCGCCAGTTTCCAGGCGACCGGTTCGGGGTGGATGAGGGTGTCGACCTTCCCGCGCAGGAGGTCAAGGAGCGCCTGTTCGAAGGTGAGGTAGGAAACCGCACGGGCTCTTGGCGGCAACGAAAGTGGGTCGTTGCCGACGGTGTCCGCGACAACGGCGACGCTGCCGCTGCCCGCCGGTTTCAATCGGGCGGAGAGCGTTCTGCCGACCTTGATGAAACTGGAGATGGCGATATCGACATAAGGCTGTGTGAAGGCAAGTCGGGATTCTCGTTCCGCTGTCATCGCAATGGCGGGGATGATATCCGCCCGGCCTTCCGCCACCGCGTCGATGGCTTCGCCCCAGGTGTCATAGACCTTGTAAACGATATCCAGATTGGCCCGGTGTGCGATCTCGGCCATGGCGTCGATGGCATAGCCCGAAGGCTGCCCCCTGCCGTCCAGTTGAAAGAAGGGGGGGAAGGTCGCCGGAACCGCGGCCACGATCTGTTGGGTGGTGGTTGCGCCACCGGCCTGGGCAGACGCAACGGCCGCCGCTTCGCCTAGCAACATGAGGGCAACGGAGATGACGAAGCCAAGAATTCGGTACATTTTCCCCATCCTGGCCAGAACCTGTAAGGGCCAGTCGTTATGCCGGGCAGATGTCGACGCAGTTGATTATCGTTCAGTAAATTGTCGCACGGAACCGCTGGATGGGGCAACAGCACGGCGGCCCTTCTTTGGTCTGGTCTTCATCGGTTTGCCTGCCTATCATCCCCGCGTTCTGCAACCGATCGGGCCGATACCCATGACCGATGACACGATTGATCCCTTTGACGATCCGCGAAACCATATTGTTTCTTGGGTGGAGGTTCACCGGGACACCAAGTTTCTGGTGCGCAAGCTGATGCCCATGGGGCCCTGGAAGGGCATCGTTGCGTTGACCCGTGGCGGTCTGGTGCCTGCGGCGATCCTGGCGCGCGAAATGGATATCCGGGTCCTTGATACCCTATGTATCGCCACCTACGAGGAAAAGGAAATGGGTGACGCGTCCTCGATCCTCAAGACGCCCGAGATAGCGCATCGAGATGGCGGGAAGGGGTGGATTCTGGTCGATGATCTGGTGGATACCGGAACGACGATGAGGGCTGCCCGCAGTGTTTTGCCCCACGCCCATTTCGCCACCGTCTATGCCAAGCCCGAAGGCACGCCTCTGGTCGATACCTTCGTCCACGAAGTGCCGCAGGATGTCTGGATCTTCTTTCCCTGGGACACCCAACTGCAATACGTTCAGCCAATGGCGAAGGGGCGGAAGGTCTGACCCTCCGCCCCCCTTGTTGTTTTTCGGCCATTAACCGAAGGCGTAATGCAGGATGCCCAGCACCGCGACCACAAGAACCGCGGGGTTGGCTTCCGAAAACCGGCCGCTCAGCAACTTGATCAGCGCATAGGCGATGAAGCCGATGGCGATGCCTTCGGCAATCGAGAAGGTCAACGGCATCAGGATCGCCGCCAGCATGGCCGGGGCGTATTCCGTGACGTCATCCCAGTCGAGGTCGACGAGGTTGCGCGAGAAATGCGTGGCCACGAAAATCAGCGCAGGCGCCGTGGCGAAGGCCGGGATGCTCTGGGCCAGCGGCGCGAAACCGAGGCACAGCAGGAAAAGAACCGCCACGGTCACCGCCGTCAGGCCGGTGCGGCCACCTTGCTTGATGCCGGCCCCGCTTTCGATATAGGACGTGGTGTTCGACGTGCCGAGGACGGAGCCGGACACGGTGGCGATGGAATCGCTCATGACCGCACGGCCGATGCCTTCAACCTTGCCGTCCGCGTCGATCTTGCCCGCCACGTTGGCGACGCTGGTCAGGGTTCCTGCCGTATCGAAGAAATCGACGAACAGCAGCGCAAAGACGACGCCGATCATCCCGCCGGTGATAACCCCGCTGATGTCCAGTTGCATGAAGGTCGGCGCGATGCTGGGGACGCTTCCCGCGATGCCCTGGAAATCGGCAACGCCGGTGATCCAGCCGATGATGCTGACCAGCAGGATGCTGATGACGATGGAGCCGGGCACGTTGCGCCGGTCCAGCACGACCATGATGACGAAGCCGAGACCCGCCAGCAGGACGGCCGGGCTGGACGGATCGCCGAAGCCGACCAGGGTGGCCGGGTTGTCGACCACGATGCCCGCGTTCTTAAGGCCGATAATGGCGAGGAAAAAGCCGATCCCCGCCCCGATGCCCAGCTTCATGGATTTCGGGATCGAATTGATGATCCACTCGCGAAGTCCGGTCAGGCTGAGCGCGAAGAAAAGCACGCCGCTGAGGAACACCGCACCCAGCGCCGTCTGCCAGGTATGCCCCATGCCGAGCACGATGCCGTAGGCGAAGAAGGCGTTCAGCCCCATGCCCGGCGCCAATGCGACCGGCCATTTGGCCCACAGGCCCATGATCGCGGTGCCGATTACGGCGGCAAGCACGGTGGCGACGAAGACGGCGCCAAAGTCCATTCCCGCCTTGGACAGGATCGCCGGGTTGACGACGATGATGTAGGCCATTGTCAGGAATGTGGCGAGGCCTGCCAGAATTTCCGTTCCGACCGTGCTTCCCCTGGCGGAGATACCGAAATAATTGTCGAGCAAACGCATGCTTCTCCCCCTCTTGGACCTCTGCGTTATGTCAGATGGATTTATCGCTATCCGTTCCCGTGCTTTCGGTATCGTCCCCAAGGCCTTCCCCCTGAAGGGCCTCGGCCTGCCTTTTCAGGTTGGCGTACGACCGCATCCCGAACGGGATTGCCGCCAGATAGCCGAGCAGGATGATTGAAAGCGTCGCCCATGGTGCGCTGACCAGCAGGGCGGCCAGCAGGCCGACGATCAGCATGGTCGGCA
>JAPHTL010000051.1 GCA_026193355.1 Rhodospirillales bacterium | reverse complement strand
GTCCAGTCTCTGGATGATGAAGGGATCTCACGATAACAATTCTGGCGGAAGCGTCCTGACCCTGAAGGTGGAGGAGGGGGCGACCGGTGGGCGATTCGATAAATTGCTTGCCGATATGCTGCCTGAATTTTCGCGGTCACGCATAAAGGCGCTGATTCTTGAGGGGCAGGCAACGATCGACGGCACGACGATAACCGACCCCTCATATCGGGTCAAACCCGTACAGGCGATCACCCTCACCATCCCCGAAAGCCGCCCTGCCGACCCGGAACCCCAGGATATCGCACTCGATATCCTCTATGAGGACGAACACCTTATCGTCATTAACAAACCGGCCGGTCTGGTTGTTCATCCTGCGCCAGGCAGCCCCGACCAGACCCTGGTCAACGCCCTTCTGTCCCATTGCCATGGGAAGCTTTCGGGGATCGGCGGGGTCAAACGCCCCGGCATCGTGCATCGGCTGGACAAGGATACAAGCGGCGTGATGGTCGTTGCCAAGGATGACGCAACCCATCAGGGGCTTTCGCGCCAGTTTGAGGAGCGGACTGTCGACCGCGCCTATTTCGCCGTCGTCTGGGGTGTGCCGAAGCCAATGCAGGGAGAAGTGGAGGGAAATATCGGGCGCAGCCCGCGTGACAGAAAAAAAATGACGGTGCTTACCAAGGGCGGGAAGCCCGCGCTGACCCGCTACAAGGTTGTGAATGTGCTCGGAAAACGCGCAAGCCTGGTGGAGTGCCGTCTTGCCACGGGACGAACCCATCAGATAAGGGTTCACATGGCCCATATTGGACATTCAATCGTTGGTGACCCTGTATATGGTGGCGCCGACAGCCGTCGTCTCAAGGATGCAGGCGAGGCCCTGAAAAATGCTGTTTCTGGGCTTGGTGGACAGGCGCTTCACGCGCATTTGCTCGGGTTCATCCATCCCGTAACATTGAAGGCGCTAAGTTTTGATACAAAAATACCTAATGAAATCAATAAAATAATAGAAAGATTTAATCTAGAGTAATTTTTTTCTATACCTGATCAAAAAAGTCGGTTAATATTTCTCTCAGTCAGGGAAGGCGTCGTTATTCACCTGCTAACGGGCACTGTTTAGATGGTGTGGCGCCTTGTGTAGAGACGGGAGAAAAAGAAAAATGACCACTTATTCCGTATCTTCGAATTATGCTCTTTCACCGGAGCGCAATCTTTCCAGTTACCTTCTCAGGATCCGGAAGTTTCCGATGCTGACGCCAGAGGATGAGTTCAGACTCGCCAAACGGTGGCAGAAGCATCAGGACCATGATGCCGCCGATCAATTGGTTACCAGCCACCTTCGCCTCGTTGCAAAGATCGCCATGGGCTACAAGGGCTACGGCCTTCCCGTCGCCGAACTGATATCGGAAGGCAATGTCGGGATGATGCAGGCCGTCCAGCGGTTCGATCCGGACAGGGGGTTTCGCCTTTCAACCTACGCCATGTGGTGGATCCGCGCTGCGATCCAGGAATACATTCTTCATTCCTGGTCGCTGGTCAAGATCGGCACGACAGCGGCGCAGAAAAAACTGTTTTTCAACCTTCGCAAGCTCAAGAGCCAGATGGATGCCATTGATGAAGGCGATCTGTCCCCGGAACAGGTTTCCGTGATTTCAAATCGTCTTGATGTTTCCGAGCAGGAAGTCGTCAATATGAACCGCCGGTTGGCAGGCGCCGATCACTCTCTCAACGCGCCGATGCGTGAGGAGGGCGACGGGGAATGGCAGGATTGGCTGGTCGACGGACGTGACGATCAGGAGACCGTTCTGGGTGAGAGCGAGGAAACCGACCAGCGCCGCGCCATGTTGTCCGTGGCGTTGAAAGAGCTCAATGATCGCGAGCGCCATATCCTTGTGGAGCGCCGCCTCAAGGACGGCCCATCGACGCTTGAGGACCTGAGCCGCGAATACGGTATTTCGCGTGAACGTGTCCGGCAGATCGAGGTTCGCGCCTTTGAAAAGGTCAGGAAGACCGTAAGGCAGTCGGTGGTTGCCCAGCGCATCGCAACCGAGGCCGCAGTGGCTGCGCCTGCATACCGCTGAACGCCGCGATACTTCGTGTTAACGTTTCAGGGCCGCCCAAGGGGCGGCCCTTTTTCTTTGCTGATGCCAGGCTCTATTCGTTTTCTTCGTCCATCATCATACCGGTCGAAAGGGGTGTGCTCTTCGTCTTTCCTGTGACCTCCTGCCCCCATTCCTTGACGAGTTCTGCTTGTGCTTCTTCAAGCGCCAGAATACGTCTTCCAGAGATCGAGACAAGGAACACGCCGACGACAGGCGGAATGGCATTGAACAGCATCCAGCCAAATCCGGCGGCGCCATAGATGACGACGAGGGTGAAAACATCGGTCAGCATCCCCATGGCTGTGGCCAGGGAGTTTGATCGCATCCAAAGGTCCATCAGGTAGGGGAATACGCCGCTGAAATTCATGGCGCCGACACAGAATGTCGCGTATTTCTGTGGCGTTCTGTCGATAAGATAGGCCACGATGGTCGGTAGCATGCCGAAGAACATCAGCGCGACAGTCGGCAGTGAAACCACCATCAGCAACGCGATCATCACCACGAACATGAACTGTGACCACGGGAACCGCTTGGCGTTCGGGTCACTGACTGGCTGGTTTCTCTGCGCCGGTTTTCTTGCCATGGTTCAGCTCCCCCTTACCATTTGCTGAAAAGGAAGAGGAGGGTCAGAACGATCATCATGAGGATGATGGATATTACCGCCGCGGTCTGATTGCCGATGCGGACGTTTTCTTCGGAATCCGCGCCAGCGGTCTTGAGGCGATCAATCTCTCCCTCGGTTTCGGCGTATTCCTTTTGCGCTTCGCGGAAGGCCGTCAGGTCTTCTTCCCTCTTCTGGGCGTTATCGAGAAGGTTGAAGATTTCCGGGAGACTGCCCTTGCGAACCAGTTTGGGGATTTCCCTTTCGATCTGTCGGCGGGTGGTATGGCTATGATAAATGACCAACGCGGGCCCCATCAGCCCCCCGAGCCAACTCGACAGCGCCAGCAAGGTTGAATTCGGCGCCAGCCGCCATTGCATGATAGCCAACAGGCTAAGCATGCCCAGCGCCGAAACCTCCGGATCCTTCGAGGCGAATGCGGTGAGGTGGTTCTCGACATTCTGGGTGAAGTGAACGGCGATGAATGCGGCAATATGGCG
>JAPHTL010000180.1 GCA_026193355.1 Rhodospirillales bacterium | reverse complement strand
GATGCATTCGGCAACGTGATTCTTGGTATCAGGGGGTGCGTTCTCGGCAAGGAAACGAGATTTTTCGTCGGTAATGAGAAAATTTCTTGGGCGCGGACTTTTTCGGAAGTTCCAACCGGAGGATTGTTCTGGTATGAAAACAGTAATGGCCTGGTTGAAATAACGGCCAATAAATCAAGCGCCGAACAGATTTTGTCTCTCGGTATTGGAGCTGAAGTCTCGGTTGGCGCAGGCTCCTGAGGGATAATTACGTATTAGAGCGGAGCCTGTTCGATGGTAATGCGTGTCAAATTCTGGGGGGTTCGTGGCAGCATAGCCTGTCCTTCGCCATCCCACGTCACCTATGGCGGCAACACCAGTTGCATTGAGGTCGACGCAGGTGGGTCCCGTCTGATTCTTGACGCCGGTACGGGCATCAGGAACCTTGGCCGTGAATTGACCAACGCCGGGGTGCGCGAGGCGACCCTGCTGCTTACCCATACGCATTGGGATCACATAAACGGTTTTCCATTCTTCAGCCCGGCCTTTGAACCCGGCAACAAGTTTCACATCATGGCGGGGCATCTTGCCGATTTGGGTGGGATCGAGAGCGTTCTGGCCAACCAGATGGCCAACCCCATGTTCCCCATTCCCCTTGGCGCCATGAAGGCGGACCTGACCTTTGAGGATTTCAAGGTGGGTGAAACCCTTACGCTCTCTGGCGGTTTTACGGTCAAAACATGCCCGCTGAACCATCCGAACGGCTCGACGGGCTATCGGATTGAGCACAGCGGTAACTCCGTCTGCCTGATCACGGATACGGAGCATGTCCCGGGAAAGCCGGATCAGAACATCCTGTCCCTGATCGAAGGGGCCGACCTGGTGATCTACGACAGCACCTATACGGAACAGGAATTCGTCGACAAGGTCGGCTGGGGGCATTCAACCTGGGAAGAGGGGGTTCGACTGTGCAAGGCCGCCGGCGTCAAGTCGATGGCGATATTCCACCACGACCCCGACCACGATGACGCCTTCATGGAAAGGCTTGAGGAAAAGGCATCCTCCGTCTGGCCCCAGGCTTTCGTCGCACGGGACAATATGATCCGTCTTGTTGGCTGATTTAGCGTTAACGAACTTATCGCCCTATTGTGACGGCGATGCGTTCCCCTGACTCTGCCCCGTGTCGCTTTCGTGTGGCGGTGTCATTTCCCTGTCTTGTTCGTTTTCAGTGGTTGCATCCGGGGCTGTATCCGGCGAATCGGCCGTTGGCGTTGTTCCGACGAGTGAGGACATGTCCTCACCACCCATGCGCCGCCCTATATTTCCGTAGTCATAGACGGCGGGATAGGCCCTGATGCGGATGACGACCCGGCGGTTTTCCGCCTTGTTTTCAGGCAGGGGCGTTCCATCCACCTTGCGATTCGGATACTTGGGTTGTGTGTCGGCAAATCCTACGGCCTTGAGCCGTTGTGGGGCTACGCCCTGTTCAATGAAAAAGCGCACCACGGACGCAGCGCGCCCAGATGAAAGTTCCCAGTTCGAAGGGTAAACCGGCGTGCTGATCGGGTCGTCGTCCGTGTGGCCTTCGACGGCGACGGTGAAAGCCTTGTAGCGAGGGGCGTTCAACTGCTGGCTCAGGCCCAGAAGCAACGGCGTCGCCTGCTGGCGGATGGTTGCCGCGCCGATCTCAAACAGTGCGGATCCGTCCAGCTCCATTACCAGACCTTCGGAATCGGTCCCGACGCCGGCAGCCTGTTCCGCCTTCAATGAAAAAACGATGTCCTGGAGGTCAATTTTCAGAAGCTGTAAGGGGCTTACGCTTTCGCGCTTGCCGATTTCCTTGGCGATGCCCGCCGCGACCTTTTCATAAAGGGGGAGTTCGACTTTCGAGATGGATACCAGCATCACGAAAAATGCCATGAGGAGGGTGATGGCGTCGGCGTAAGTCGTCAGCCAGTCTTCACTTTCTTCCTGCGGTTTCTTTTTACCCCAGTTTGGTGTGCTCAAGAATCACCACCCAAAGCGCGCATCAATCGCGCTTCCTTGCTTTGTCGATATTGTAGTGAATGGCCGGGTCAAGGAAGCTGTTCATCCGATCCTGGATGTAACGGGGGCTTTTCCGCTCAGCCAGCATCTCCAACCCCTCGGCCACAAGATAGTTGCGGAAACGAACGATTTCCTCACGTTGCTGAATTTTCGCCGCTGCGGGCAGAAAGACGAGGCGGGCGAAAAGAACGCCATACAGGGTCGTGACAAGCGCAAGGGCCAGGCCGGGGCCAAGTTTCGAGGGGTCTTCCCCCATGTTGTCGAGCATGATGATCAGACCGACAAGCGTTCCGATCATGCCGAATGCCGGACAGACGCTGCCCATGCTTCTCAGAATGTCGGCGGGGACGGTATTTCGGACGAAGGCGGTTTCAATGGAATTGACGAGAATGTCTCTCACTTCTTTTCCGGTATAGCCGCTTACCACCATTTCGATGCCAAAACCCATGAACTTGTCCGCCTTGGCGGCTTTCTTGCTTTCCTGTTCAAGGGCCGGAAGGCCGCTTCTTTGAACAGTGTACCCCCATTTGATGATACGTCCGATTTCGGCCGTCAGGATGTTGCGCCCGACTTTCGGCGAGAAAACAATGCGCCAGATCAGTTTGAGGGAGAGAAAGACATAGCGGGGTTCGAATGAGATGAAGGTCGCCGCAAAGGTGCCGCCGAGAACCATGATGAAACTCGGGAGGCTGACGAAAATGTAGTAATTATCGGTGCTTATCAGAATAGCGCCGATAAAAAGACCGAATCCCAGAAAAAAACCAAGGACTGTCGATAGCGACATTTCTTAACCCCTGTTCCCCGCGATATTCGCCCCAAGCCCCGTTCATCGTGGATTCAAATCTTCGTAAACCGAAGGTCGCAATCACCGAGGCCAGTCAAACGCTTGGTAATAATTATTATACCAAGACTTTAGAAAATCCTAACCCGTCGCGCGTGTACGATGCCTGTATGTTCTACCAAACTGGTTCAGCGTTCCCGGAAGGCTTCGTGGCGAAGCTTCAGGACCGGCTTGATCAGGTAGTCCAGGACCGAACGTGTTCCGGTGTGGATATCAACTGTAGCCTCCATACCGGGCGTAATCGGAAGCTTTCCTTCCTCGTCCCCCAGGTAGGCTTTATCCGTTTCCACGACGACCCTGTAATATGGGGAGCCGTCCTTATCGACGGTTGTATCGGCGGCGATCAGGATAACCTTTCCTTCAAGTCCGCCGTATCTGACGAAATCGTACGTGGAAATTTTTACCGTTGCGGTCTGATTCGCCATGACATAACCGCGATCTATAGGATTGAGGCGCGCGTCAACGACAAGCTTTTCGCCTGTCGGGACGATTTCCATGATTGCTTCGCCGGGCCGAACAACACCGCCAATCGTATGATAGCGAAGGTTCTTGACCACGCCGTCGATGGGGCTGCGGATCTGGGCGCGGAAGCCTTGCTCGTTCGCCTGGTTGAGAAGTTCCTGAACGCGGGCCAGCGTTTGCTCGACCTGCCCGAGGTTTTCCTGGGCCTCGCGGCGGAAGCGTGATGTTTCTTCGCGAATACGTTCTTCGGCTTCTGCTACGCTTGCCTTGGTCTTGGGGATCGTTGACGTGATCGACTGAAGCTCACCTTCCATCTGTTCAATTTCGGCTTCGAGTTGCAGATGCTCCATCTTCGGTGTCAGCCCCTGCGAAAGAAGGGACGACGACATTTTCAGGCGCTCGCGACCGAGCTTGAGGTTTTTCTCAAGTGATTTGCGTTTGCTCTCAAGTTCCTGAACCTCAAGGTCGCGCTGTTTTCTTTGTTCGTTCAACAGATTGAGCGTGGATTTGAGTTCATTCGCGCGCGCATCAAATGCCCTGCGTTCAGCCTCCACGAAAGTGGCGCGGCGGCTCGCCACATCTTCGGGGAATTCGGGCTCCGTTCCGGCGGCCTCGGCGATAAGCCGCGCCCTTGCCAGAATGCTTCCATCCATCCGCACCTGAAGCTCTTCGATGTTTGTGCCGCCCGTTGCCAGATTGAGGCGAACCAAGGGGTCGTCGACGGAAACGACGCCACCTTCCCTGACGTCAATGCTTTCGATGATGCCGCCCTCAAGGTGTTGAATCACGCGGACCTTGCCAACGGGAACGACTTCTCCCATGGCGACGGAGACTTCGTCGAGTTGCGCAAAGGCGGACCACACGATCACGATTGTCAGCCCGGCCATGATGATGCGGGCAACCTTGCGCCATCCGGGCAGGGTGCGGGTTTCGAGCATTGTATCGAGCGTACTCATGTCGGCGTCACCTTGGGTTTAGGCTCGATTTGGCTGGGTGCAGCAACTGCGGGCTCTGCGGGTTTGGGTGTGACGGGTCCTGCCGCGACGGGTTTTGGAGTGACAGGGCTGGAATCGACTGGCTTGGGCTCGGCAACCACGACTGTCTTTTTCACTGCCTGACCTTTCACCCCTTCGGGTGAGGCCTTCGGCCGTTGTGGTTGCTGTGGCCCGGGTTTCCGGCCCAGAAGGCGCGGCAGGACTTCCTGCGTCGGACCCGAAAGGGCGATGTGCCCACGATCCATGGCGATCAGGTAGTCGCATGCCTGAAGAAGCATCGGGCTGTGCGTCACAAGGATGATAGTGTGATCCTTGGCAAGTTCCCGCAGTGTGTTGCGCAACTCCTCTTCGGCCTGACGGTCCAGGTTCCCCGACGGTTCATCGAAAATCATGACGGGGGGGTCGCCAAGAAGGGCGCGTGCGATGGCGATTCTCTGACGCTGGCCACCAGACAGAAGATGGCCCGATTCACCGATCTGGGTGGCATAGCCGTCGGGCAGGTCGATGATGAATTGATGAACGCCAGCTTTCGTCGATGACTCGATGACTTCCTCGTCTGGCGCCCCCGGTTTGCTTATGGCGATGTTGTCGCGGATCGTTCCGGTGAACAGTACGCATTCCTGTGGTGCGTACCCGATCCACGCGGCGATTTCCGAACGTGTGAACTGGGCAATATCGGCGCCATCCAGAAGAACGCGCCCGTCTGTTGGCTTGTATAGACCCTGTATCAACTTGATAAGCGTCGTTTTGCCGCAACCGTTGCGCCCCACTAGCGCAGTCATGCCGCCGGGGCCAAGCTTCAACTTTACGTCGCCGACAACTTTTGGCGCATTGGGCAGGTATGAAAAGGACACCTTTTCAAGGACGATTTCTCCCTTGGGACGCTGAAGCGAGACCTCGCTTACCTGCCGTTCTTCGGTCGCCTCGAAGATTTGTCCAAGGCGATCGACTGACTGAAGAAAGCTGGCGTATGAGCGCCAGGTTCCGACCAATTGGTTAAGAGGGCCAAGAAGGCGGCTGCTCAACATGTTTGTCGCGATAAGCGCGCCAATGGTGAGCTTCTGGTCAAGGATGGCGATTGCGCCGACTGTGGTCATGCCGATCGTCGTCAGCATCGTCAGTGAAGATCCCAGATTGCTGAAGCCATCCGCGCGGCTTCCACGCACCAGGGCATTTTCGATCGTGTCTGCGTGTTTTTCCTCCCACAAGGGGCGCATCGCACGGTCGAGCGCCAGGGCCTTGATCGTCGTTCTTCCGCCGATGATCTCGGCGATAAGCGCGTCACGGCTCATTCCGGACTGGCGCTCCGACTTGTTGGCATCCGACATCACATTGCCCGCACGCCAGGCGATGAAAAGGAAAATGGGCAGAATGATCATCAGAAGCCAGGCAATCGGCTGGGCGATGACGAAGATCAGCGACAGGAAGAGAAAAATGAATGGCAGGTCGCAGATGAGGAGGGCCGAAGATCCCGAAAGTGTGTTCCGGACAACCTCCACATCGCGAAAAAGGGCCTGCCAGTAGGCCGTTGGTTTGCTTTCAAGGGTCGCAAGGGGCAGGGCGTTCAGCTTGTTGAAAAGGTAGCGGCCAACCTGGATGTCGATCCGCAATGCGACGGCCTGCATGACCCGGGCCCGGGTCTGTCGCAGGGCATAGTCAAAGGAAAGGATCAGGGCCATGCCGATGACCAGTCCCTGAAGCGTACTTATTCCGGCATGGAACACGACACGGTCATATACCTGAAGAACGAAAACCGGCACGGCAAGCGCGAGGATGTTGACGAACAGCGAAAGTATCAGAACTTCGCGGAAGGTGGCTTTCAGCGGCTCGATAAAGGGGGTGAGCCATGCGCGTTGCTGTTTGAAGATCATCGGGGCCGGACACCGTTTTGCTATGCCAACAATATTCCACGTTGAATCAGTGCACTATACCCCTTTTTTATAACCTGACCTAGCATCGAAGCGGGCCTGAGGGGGGAGAACTTCACGTTAGGCCTGCCTTGGGCGTTATTCGCCGCCTTAGTTACGCCTTGACCCCCTGTGCGGATGCTGGCGATAGTGAATCGTGTAGCGTCTTGACGGTGAACGGGGGGAAGGCATGGCTGCTCAGCCGAAATCCCGATTGAAGCGGGTATTTGAGGCGATGTTCGGCAAGGGCAGGCTTGCCGCGCTTTTGCTGCTGACCCTTTTCATAGCCCTGAAGGCGATGGATCCCTCCGCGCTTGAAATGCTCCGCCTCAAGACATTCGATGCTTTCCAGAACTTCAAGCCCCGAGAGATAACCCAGCGCCCGGTTACCATTGTCGACCTTGATGAGGCCAGCCTGAGAGAGATCGGGCAATGGCCGTGGCCACGAACCGTCGTGGCGAAAATGGTCCAGAATTTGATGGGAATGGGGGCCGTTCTGGTTGCCTTCGACGTTGTTTTTCCTGAAACGGACAGGGCTTCGCCCGACAAGATCGCCGATACATTGGTTGGCCTGGATGATGCGCTTCGTGAAAAGCTCAAATCCCTGCCTGGTAACGATGCCGTGTTGGGCGAAGTCATCAGAAAAAGCAGGGTTGTTCTGGGGCAGGCCGGGTTCTGGGAGAAAAACGAACAGGCTGTTGATCGTCCGCCAGTGAAGAAGTCGGTCGCCGTGATGGGGCCGAATCCCCAAGCTTATCTGCCGAAATTCGAGTCCCTCATCAGGAATGTTCCGGAAATCGAGAAATTAGCCGCAGGACACGGCATCTTCTCGCTTCAGACGGAACCGGACGGCATTGTTCGTCGGGTCCCCACGTTGTTTAGCTATGAAGGCAATCTTTACCCTGCCTTGTCCGTTGAAATGCTCCGTGTGGCGACCGGTCGCAAAACGATTCTGGTCAAGACAACAGAACTGGGGATTGACTCGGTTGCGATCGCCAAGGGGCTGAGCGTACCGACGGATGAACGCGGCCGCGCCTGGCCTTACTTTTCAGGCCATGACAAGGAAAAATACGTCTCAGCCAAGGACGTATTGAGCGGCAAGGCCCCGGTCGACAAGATAAGAAACAAGTTGATCGTCGTTGGAACTTCCGCTGTCGGTCTTCTCGATATCAGGGCGACGCCGACGGAACGGGTGATGCCCGGCGTCGAGGTCCATGCCCAGTTGATCGAAGCCATCCTGACGAACGAGTACCTGTCACGTCCGGCCTATATCATCGGGGCCGAAATTGTCCTGATGTTGTTTATCGGTCTGCTTGTGATCTGGCTGGTGCCTGTCGTCGGGGCAAAATGGACGATGATTCTCTTTTTCGTCACCGCCGTCGGTTCCGGCGGAACGTCCTGGTATCTGTTTGCGGAACACCGGATTTTGTTCGATGCCGGGTTTGCGATCATCTCGCTGCTGCTGGTTTACACCCTGTTGACCTATATGGGGTACGCCAAGGAAGAAGCGGAACGTCGTCAGGTGCGAACGGCATTCAGCCACTATCTTGCGCCCGCCATGGTGGAGCGACTGGCGTCGGACCCCAGCCAGTTGATCCTTGGTGGCGAAACGCGCGACATGACCATGCTGTTTTGCGATGTCCGCGGGTTCACGACAATATCGGAACAGTTCGACGCACAAGGGTTGACCCAATTGATCAACAAGTTGCTGACCCCGTTGACCGGCGTGATCCTTCAACGTCAGGGAACCGTCGACAAATATATGGGCGATTGCATCATGGCGTTCTGGAACGCCCCGCTTGACGATCCGGATCATGCCCGGAACGCCTGTATTTCAGCGCTTGAGATGAATGCCGCGATGGCGCCGCTCAACGAGCGGCTTGAAAAAGAGGCCAAAGAGGAGGGGCGCAAGCATATCCCCCTCAAGGTCGGTATCGGCGTCAATTCAGGCAATGTCGTCGTCGGTAACATGGGTTCCGATCAGCGCTTCGACTATTCGATCCTCGGTGACAACGTCAATCTTGCTTCCCGCCTCGAAGGCCAAAGCAAGGCCTATGGCGTCGATATCGTCATTGGCGAGAATACCTATACGGAAGACTCCGCCTCGGGGATGGCGGCGCTTGAGCTTGACCTCATCAAGGTCAAGGGAAAGACCGAAGCGGTTCGGATTTTCACCATTCTTGGCGACGAGACGGTTACAAAAAGCGAACCATTCGTGCGTCTCAGGAAGTCTCATGATGATCTGCTGGCGGCATACCGCAAGCAGGGTTGGGCAGCGGCGCGTTCCAGCCTTTCAGAATGTCGGAAGCTTGCGGATGAGGGCGGCTTCAAGATGGCGGGTTTTTACGACATCTATGAGGGCAGGATAGCCGAATATGAAGCCAACCCGCCGGGTGCGGATTGGGACGGCGTCTTCGTCGCCACCAGCAAGTGACGATCAATCCTGACCCTGAGTGCTCAGGCCCAGGTTGTCCGGGGTGAGACGCCCTATCGACAGCAACACCTGATAGATTGCGCGGCGCGAATCATATGAAGCCGCCGTGTAGTTGATTTTGGCGTTGTAGATCTCGTTCTCGGCGTCCAGAACGTTGATCACGGTTTCCTTCCCGGCCTCCCGCAGCTTTTTCCGTGCCTCGAAGACCTCGGCGGCAATGTTGACGGCGTTTTCAAGAAGATCGACCCGCTGTTGCGTCGTGATCATGATCTGCCAGGCGATTTTGGTCTGTTCGGTAATCTTGCGCATTACGTGGGCAAGGTTGTCCTGCGACGCGCTGAATTCATGGGCAGCCTGCCGACTGTCCGCCGAGGTGGACAGTCCGCTGAACAGGTTCCATTGCGCTTGCAGAAGGACCGAGTAGTCACGCCGCGTTCCGCGTGTGGCGTTTCTGTCCTTTTCGTAATTTGCCGCCCCCACCAGGTCGACAACGGGGAAGTATTCAGAACGGACAAGCCGGCGTTTCTCGCGTGCATTCTCGATAAGCAGGTCGCCATTGGAAATGGACGGATTGTCGTCCACCGCAATCGAAACGGCTGTATCGAGGTCGTCGGGAATCAGGTCGATGGGGGGGATTGG
>JAPHTL010000009.1 GCA_026193355.1 Rhodospirillales bacterium | reverse complement strand
TTCGCCACGGCCGATCATCTCGAACGGGTCGTCGGCGGTGATGTTGGCGGAGAAGATCTTCGCTTCGCCGGTTTCGTCCTGAGCACGCTTCATGGCGTCCGCGATCTTGGGAATGATCGTCGTCATCGGCGCGAATGTCTGGTTGGCCTGGGGTTCGTCGTTCTTGATGAAATCGCCGCCCAGCCAGAACTTGTAGCAGGCGTCGGCGAAAGGATCGGGGCGCAGGCCAAGCTTCGGCTTGATGATGGTGCCGACCACCATGCCGCCGTTCGTCAGGTCGCGTCCGAGGATACGCCACATGTCGACGATGTTCATCGCCGGACCATCGAACAGCATCAGCATCGCCGGGGGCATGTAGAAGTCCATCATCTTGGCGTATTCGACGTCGCCCATACCCTGGTTGTTGCCGACGGCGAGGGTCAGGAAGTTGGCTATCATGGCGCGCCCGTCGGTGATGTTTCGGTCAAACAGGTCGATCGGGAAGGCGATCTTCATCAGTTCCTTGGATTCATCGACCTCGTAGACGAGGGCATCGACGCCGCGGGTGAAATCGTCGGTGGTGACGACTTCGACGTTGGTGCCGGTCGATGATTCGGCGGCGAAATGGGCGGCAACGGCGATGTACTGGTAGCCGGCTTTCGGCTTCATCATGTACGCGCAAAGAACGTGCTTGCCGTTCTTGATGAGCTCGTCTTCCTTGAGGTTCAGGTTGACGTAACGATTTGTCTGGTCGTGCAGTGAAGCCATGTTCCGGGTCCTCTCCTAAGATGTCGTCGGCAATCTGTTCTTGTTTCCAGTGCCCGGATTATGGCGATGCGAGGACATGAAGTAAAATCAATGTTAAATATGGTTATTATAGATGATTATCTATCATTTTTTTGTGGTCGTCGCCCAGTCCGCCAATTCCTTCGCGCCGGTGACTTCGGCGAGATGGGTGCAAAACGCCTGGGCCACGATGGATTGCTTTTTTCCGGCGAGGCGGAGGAGATACCAGTGGCGCTTGAAGGGGAATCCCTCGACATTCAGCGCCGTCAGGCCCTTGACGTTGTCGATGGCGTAGCGCGACAGGATGGCCAGGCCGAGGCCGCCAAGGACGCCCTGCTTTATGGCCTCGTTGCTGCCCAGTTCCATGCGGACGGTGGGGCGATGGCCGTGCTCGGCGAAAAACCGCTCCAGCGCCAGCCGGGTGCCCGAATTCGGCTCGCGAAAGAGGAACGGCTCCTTGAAAATCGTCTTCATCGTGATCCGCTTGCGTCCGACGAGGGGGTGGTCCGACGGGGCAACGACGTACATCGGATTATCGAGAAACTGGACGGCGTCGACCTCGATGCCCTCGGGCGGGTGGCCGAACACATACAGATCGTCGGCGTTGTCCTTCAGACGGTCGAGGATCTGGTAGCGGTTGTAGATTTCCAGCGAGACCTCGATGCCCGGATAGGCGTTGCAGAACGGGCCGAGGAGTCGGGGGAGGAAGAATTCAGCCGTGGTCACCGCCGCCAGTTGCAGTCGCCCCTGTTTCAGGCCCTTGAGGTCGGCCAGCGCCATGTTGAACCGTTCGGCGCTGTCCAGAACCTCACGGCACATCGTATGCAGGGTGCGCCCGGCCTCCGTCAGATAGACCTTCTTGCCGATATGCTCGAACAGGGGAAGGCCGATGGAATCGCTGATTTTCTTGACCTGCATCGACAGCGTTGGCTGCGTGAGGTGCATTTCCTCCGCCGCACGGGTGAAGCTTCCGTTTCGGACGATGGCGTCAAAAACGCGCAGTTGCCGGAAGGTCGCGTGCTGCATGCCGATCACCAATAATTGATTTTAGTCTATGCAAACATACAAGTAAGAACCCGGATCATCAAACGATGCTGACGCTCGCCGATGGGCTGAAAAGCGGCGGGCGTTGTCGGATGTTTCGTGTTCCGCACAAGGGGAATTTCCGCGATGAAAGACGTCTCAAGCCTGTTTGCCGGTTTCAAGGTGTTCCGGGCGAACTACTTTGGCCAGCGGCCACAGCTTTTTGAAAATCTCAACGCCAAGGGCCAGAAACCGAAATTTCTGGTCATCGCGTGTTCGGATTCACGTGTCGATCCCGCCATCCTGTTCAACGCGGAACCGGGCGAACTGTTCGTTGTGCGCAATGTCGCCAATCTGGTTCCGCCCTATCAGCCGGACAGCAATTACCACGGCACCAGCGCCGCGATGGAATTCGCCGTATGCGATCTGAAGGTGCAGGAAATCGTCATCCTGGGGCATTCCCAGTGCGGGGGCATCAACGCGCTTTGCGAGGTGACGAAGGGCGCTGTTCTCGATCGCGAATTCATCACGCCATGGATTTCGATCGCGTCGGATGCCTGTAAACATGACCACGGCGGCGATGAAGATAAAAACCGCAGGGTCGAACAGGCGGCGATCGGCAATTCGATCAAGAACCTTCGCACGTTCCCCTGGATCGCCGAACGGGAAAAGGCGGGCGAACTGTCGATAAACGGATTGTGGTTTGACATGGAACAGGGGGCATTGTGGGCCTTTGATCCGGAAAAAGACGGTTTCTGCCTGATGGAGCCGTCGGCGCAGGAAGCCTGACATAAAGACCAGCCGTGACTGCCCATTGGGCGGTCACGGCGTCGGTTCAGGCATCCAGATCATTGTCCATCTCGTCGCGGATTGAATTCAGGCGCTCAAGCATTTCGGGGATCTGGATGGGTTTCGTAAGGTAGGCCTTGAAGCCCGCGTCCAACCCTCGTTTGATCGAGCCGCTCATGGCGTCAGCGCTGATGGCGATAACGGGGATATGGGCAAGCTTCGGATTTGCCTGAAGCGACTTCAATGCCTGAAGGCCGTTCATGCCGGGCAGGTTGATGTCCATCAGAATCACATCGGGCATTTCCGTCTCTGCCAGATCAAGGCCCAGTTCTGCGGTATGGGCGGAAATCAGGCGGGCGGCTGGCACCCGTTTAACGATCCATTCCATAAGCTGGAGGTTCGCCGGGTTGTCTTCCACATAAAGAACGGTAAAGGACCGCCCGGCATCCTCCCCGGCATCCTTCCCGGTATCCGCCCAGGTGTTGGCGTCGCAGGAATCATCGGCCGCCACGGCCGTGGTCGCCGTGGCGAGGGGCATTTCGATCCAGAAGGTGCTTCCCTCACCGTAGGTGCTTTCAAAACCGATACGGCCACCCATCAGTTCAACCAGTTCCTTGCTGATGGTCAGGCCAATGCCGGTGCCCTCGATTTCCGTTGTTTCGGCGCCAAGGCGTGAAAATGGCTCGAACAGTTCGGCCTTGCGGTCATCCGGAATGCCCATGCCGGTGTCCAGAACGGTGATTTTAAGAATGCTCCGGCCCGGTTCGACAAATGCACGCAGGGTTATGCGCCCGTTTTCCCGGTTGTATTTCACGGCGTTCGACAACAGGTTCAAAAGGACCTGTTTGAAGCGTGTGCGATCCGCCCGGAGCTTCGCGCCGGGGCATCCCGCAGATTCATCAATGACAGAGATTCCGCGTTGGTCCGCTATTGGTGAGATGTAGGTCAGGGCTTCCTGGATCGCCGGGCCAACATCCAGATCTTCAATGCTGAGCGATACCTTCCCAGCCTCAATCTTGGCGAGATCGAGAACTTCGTTGATGAGGTGGAGGAGGTGTTGCCCCCCCTTCATGATGTGATCGACGGCATCATCCTGTTGTTTCGAAAGCGGTTGCTGGGGGTTGTACTGCAGCAACTGGGCAAAGCCGAGAATGGCGTTCAGCGGTGTGCGCAGTTCGTGACTCATGGATGACAGGAACTCGGACTTCGCCCTGTTGGCGCGGTCTGCCTCTTCCCTGGCCTTCTCAAGCGCGCGTTCCGCCTCGACCCGGTTCGTCACATCCGTCGCCGTTCCGCGATAACCCATGAATGAGCCATTATCGAAAATCGGGCTACCACTGATCCTGAAATGGCGGGGGGAAACGCCAGGCGCCGCAAACGCATATTCAAAGTCACGGAATTCCCTGTGCGCCTCAAGGTCGGCCAAGTG
>JAPHTL010000073.1 GCA_026193355.1 Rhodospirillales bacterium | reverse complement strand
CTTATATACAGGCCCGTTACGAACGGCCACAGCGCCCCTCGCGTCCTGACCACTTTCTGTAACGGACCGCCCAATACACCAGTTCGGTGAAGCAAGAGGGGAATTAACATGCAAGCACGATGGACCGCATTGCTTCCGCTGTTCGCGATGGCGATGGTCCTCTGGCATATTCCGGCCGCAACGGCATCCACGGATGCCCAGGTCGCCGTATCCAAGCCGGCGGACGAAACGCCCGCAAAAAGCGGAAAATCAACGGCGGATCACAGCAAGTTCAAGGAACTTCAGGGTCCGTTCACCTTTGGCCCGGATGTGACCAAGGCCTGCCTGCAATGCCATACCGAGGCGGCCAAGCAGATTCACACAACGCAGCACTGGAACTGGGATGTCGTCAATCCCGACACCAAGCAGCGTCTTGGCAAACGCAACGTCATCAACAACTTCTGCGGGTCGGTCGTATCGAACGAGCCGCGCTGCACAAGCTGCCATATCGGTTATGGCTTCAAGGACGGCTCCTTCGATTTCACATCGCAGGAAAACGTCGACTGCCTCGTCTGCCATGACACAACCGGCGAATACAAGAAGTTCCCGACCGGCGCCGGGCATCCCCTCTATGCGGAAGCGAAGCTGGGCGGCAAGGTCTGGAAGCCCGTCGACCTGAACAAGGTCGCGAAGAACGTCGGACCGACCAGCCGGGCGACCTGCGGCGCCTGCCACTTCACCGGCGGCGGCGGCAACGCCGTCAAGCACGGCGATCTGGACATGTCGCTGCTGGAGCCGGGCAAGTACCTCGACGTGCACATGAGCCCCGACCGCCTGGATTTCTCATGCTCCAAGTGTCACAACTCGGATTCGCATGCGGTCCAGGGCAGCCGTTACATGACCAAGTCGACGGACACCCACGGCATCGACGTACCGGGCCGCGATGACGGCAGCCGGGCCTCGTGCCAGTCCTGCCATACAGAGCATCCGGATAACGACAAGCTGAACGACCACCTGGACAAGGTCGCATGCCAGACCTGCCATGTGCCCTATTTCGCGCGCGGCGGTTACAAGACGAAGATGTGGTGGGACTGGTCCACCGCCGGCAAGCTGACCGACGACGGAAAACCCTACAAGGAACACGACAAGGACGGCTACGACACCTACAACGGCATGAAGGGCGATTTCCGCTGGGCCGAAGACGTCGTGCCCGAATACAAGTGGTTCGACGGCAACGTCAAATACACCCTGTTCGGCGACAAGGTCGAAGAGGGCAAGGTCGTCAAGATCAACGACTTTCAGGGTGATCCAAACAATCCCGCCGCCCGCATCTGGCCGTTCAAGGTCATGCGCGGCAAACAGGCGGCCGACCTTGGCAATAAGACGCTGGCCGTGGTGCACACCTTCGGCAAGGACGACACCGCTTTCTGGACCAACTACAAGTGGGAACCTGCCGTCAAGGCAGGCATGGAAGCGGTCGGCGCGACGTACAGCGGCAAGCTGGGCTTCGTCGAAACCGAGATGGCCTGGCCGATCACCCATATGGTCGCACCGAAGGAGGATGCGGTCCGCTGCACCGAATGCCATGCGCAGAAAAGCCGCATGGCCGGCATTCCCGGCGTTTACGTGCCGGGTCGTGACGCCGGCGGATGGCTCGACAGGATCGGCTACGTGATCGTCGTTCTGACGCTGCTTGGCGTCCTCGGCCATGGTGGCCTGCGTTACCTGTTCCATCTCCGCGAGAAGAGGGGTTAACCGCCA
Organism: Rhodospirillales bacterium; assembly: GCA_026193355.1. Classification (GTDB taxonomy): domain Bacteria; phylum Pseudomonadota; class Alphaproteobacteria; order Rhodospirillales; family JAPHTL01; genus JAPHTL01. Next base: position 779 of record JAPHTL010000073.1, on the reverse strand, counting down.
TGACGACACGCATCTATATCTTCAAGCGCTTCGAGCGGTTCTGGCACTGGGCGCAGGCCCTTCTGATCATCACCATGATGACCACGGGGTTCGAGATCCACGCCACGTATTCCCTGCTTGGGTACGCGAACGCTGTCGAAGTTCACACCACCGCGGCATGGCTGTTGATCGGTCTGTGGGCCTTCGCCATCTTCTGGCACTTCACGACCGGTGAATGGAAGCAGTACATCCCGACGACGGAAAAGCTGATGGCGATGGTCCGGTACTACCTGACCGGCATCTTCACCCATGCCCCGCATCCGTTCAGGCAGACGACGCTGAGCAAGCACAATCCGTTGCAGCGCCTCGCTTACCTGTTCGTGAAGCTGATGATCAATCCGCTCATCTGGATAAGCGGCCTTGCCTACCTCTATTACAACGAATGGCCGGCATGGCTGGGTCTCGACCTTGCCACCGTGGCGACCATTCATGTCATCGCCGCCTTCCTGATGGTGATCTTCTTCATCGTCCACATCTACTTCGCCACTACCGGACACACGGTCATGTCGCACATCACGGCGATGATCACCGGCTACGAAGAGGTCGAGGACGAAGAATCGGCCAAGGCCCCTGCGAAGGAAGAGGCCAAGGCCTGACGACTCCTCTCGGCTGACACGCCGAACACCTAAAGCCGGGCGCCTTCCTCCGCCCGGCTTTTTTTTCTTCTTTATCCGAGATTCTCAGCGGCCTGAACGGGCCGCCACATCATCGATAAACGGCATGTATTCGTGAAGGCGGCT
>JAPHTL010000004.1 GCA_026193355.1 Rhodospirillales bacterium | reverse complement strand
CCTTCTCCACCGTTACCTCAAAGCCGAGCGCAATCAGCTTCTTGACGGATTCTGGTGATGCCGCAACCCGGCCTTCGCCGGGTCGACGTTCCTTCGGTATCGCGATTTTCATTGTTCCCTTGCCCGATTCCAGCCTTGGGTTCCTGATATGAACTTTATGCCGCGTCTGCGAAGGTTTCACAAGGCTTAGCTGATCATAAAGGCATGATTTATCAATGATCACCCGCATTTGAAGCAAAATTCCGTTTTATCGCACCGCGACAAAGAACGGCCGTGGCGGGCGCCTGTCGAAAACGCCTATACTGGCCGTCATGAAACCCTTCGGTTCACTTTTTGTCGGCGGACTTGTCGCCACGTCACTGTCGATGGCGGCCTTCTGCGCGCGCCCGGCGCTGGCGACGACGGAGAACCATCTGCGCTATGAGGTCCAGTGGGGCGGGTTGCACGCGGCCGACTTCATCCTATCCTTCGATCATGCGGCGCAAGACGCCCAAAACCGTTTCCAGCTTGTGACGCGGGGCCTTACCCAGTGGCTGACCCGTCTGAGCATCAATGTGTCGAGCGACGGCCTGCGGCAGGACGGCGTTGCATTTTCGCCCCGCCACTTCCGGCTCGACTATTCCAACAAGCGCCGCGAACGGACAGTGACGGTCACCTTCGACCCGAACGGGGGCGCAGCGGTTCCCCACATCGAAACCAAAGGAGCAAGCGACGAACAGGACGACGGGAAGGAAGAACTGGTTCCACCGGAAATGCGGATTGGCACCATCGACCCCCTCTCTGCCCTCGTCGAAACCCTCGCGCGGACCCGCGATCATCTGGAAGGGGGAGCCCCGTCCACGTTCACCCTGAAGGTTTACGACGGGCGGCGGCGTTTCGACGTGGATTGCACGGTCCTGGGGCGGGATACCCGCGAAATCCTGCGAACCCGCAAAGAAGTCTACGAGGTATCGATGATCCCGAAGCCGGTGGCCGGTTTCAAGGAAAGCCACAAGATCCTGTGGAGCACCTTCGACTTCGTTCTTTACCTGAGCACGGATGGCCGGTACGTGCCGCTTCAAATCGAAGCCAGAGGCCCCGGCCCGATGATCAATCTGGTACAGGAATGCCCGGACCGGGATACCTGCCTCGTACCGCTGAAAGAGGAATAAACGGTGGAAGATTCAGTCCGTATCGAGCGACGGGGGCGGATCGCCATCGTCCGCTTCGACAGGGGAGTCAAGGCGAACCCCCTTTCCCATGACTTGATGCGCGCCCTGACCGATGCCGCCCGCGGCTTCGAAGACGACACGGAAACATCGGCCGTCATCCTGACGGGCCGGGCGGACAGCTTCACCCTCGGCATGGACCTCAAGGACCCCACGGTAGCAAAATCGCGTGATGCCGGGTTGGCCGAACGGCGCAACCTGTTGCAGGCCGGGCCACGCATGTGCCGCGCCTGGGAAGAGATCGAACCCCTGACCATCGTGGCCATCGAGGGCTGGTGCGTTGGCGGCGGGGTCGCCCTTGCCGCATCGTGCGACCTGCGCGTCATGGGGGAAAGCGCGCAGCTTTACGTTCCAGAGATCGAGCGGGGCATGAACATGGGATGGGGAACCGTTCCACGCCTCGTCAACCTGTGCGGGCCGGCGCGAACAAAACGGCTTGTGATTCTGGCGGAAAAAATCAGCGCGAAGACCGCCGAAGAATGGGGGATGGCCGACGGAACGGCGCCTGACGGCGGCGCATTGGAAGCCGCCCTGGTTCTTGCCGAGCGCGTCGCGGCGATGCCGCCCGTGGCCGTACGCCTGTGCAAACAGGCGATCAATGCCGCCACGACGGCGCTGAATCATGCTGTCAGCCACGCCGACATGGATCAGTTCGCCATCGCCCAGGCATCCGACGACTTCGATGAGGGAGTGCGCGCCTTTCTGGAAAAACGTCCGCCACGATATACCGGGAATTGACTCTTCCGCTTTCGATCCAACGCCTTTTAAAACATCTCTTTGAATCAGATGTTTACCAAGATTTTACCAGATCCCCTTCAGGATGGGCCGATAGCTTGGCACCCTGAGGGGGAACGATGCAACAGAACGACCGCGGCCATTTCATCGTCGACATCCACTGGGTGTTCAATCTTTTAGGGAAGCGCTATTTTCTGATTTTCTACCTGGGACGTCACCTTCACCCGCGCCAAAGGGAGCTTACAAACCAGCATGTCTGGGGGAACCGCTTCGTGTTCCTGCTCATGATACTGCTTGTGCTGGGGGCCATTTACGGCCTGACGGAGCTTGTCGCCTACAGGCTGGCGCAGGGCTGAGAACAACCCGACAACGCCCCGGGCAAGGTCAGAGGCGCTGACCGTCCCGATATGACTGCACCTCCCAGATCGCGCTGAGATAATCGCTGTTCCGCCGCCACTGCATCAGCACCTTCTGGGCGGCTTGCAGTGTAACTTCCTCATAGAACTTCAGCGCCTTCCGAATTTCCTGGGAAACCTTGGCTTCCTCCTTGGGGTGCGCCTTGCGGGTCAGGCCAAAGATCGTTGCAAACTGCACCTTTGTGAAGCCCAGCCCCTTGCACGCGATAGCAAGGCCTTCGCCGCCCACCTCTGTCATGATTCGCTTCACCAGCGGCTCACGTATTCCCGAAAGGGTCACAAACATCGTGGTAAACAGGTGGACCTCGCCATCTTCCAGAAGCTCGACCAGAAGATCCGGCGTGATCGTCCCTTCCCGCTTCAGTTCTTCGGCAAGCTCTTTCGCCTTGTCCGCCGAGCCCTGTTCTTCCTCCGGACTGAGAATCAGGTCCATCACCGTTTGCTCAAGCAGGTCATCAACCTTCCCGGCATCAAGCGGATAGCGTCCCAGGATATGTTCGCGCAACGCCGCGGCAACCCAAAGGAACATACGCTGCGCCAGTTCGCCCGGCAGATCCTTGCGACGCAGGATCGGTTCCCTGAATTCATCGACACGGCGGGATTCGTCCACAAGGTATTCCATGGTTGCCCGCGATATTGTTGCATTCGGGTTTGCAAGCAGCTTTGCAATGACCTTCGGGTGCCCTTCCTGAACAAGGGCGTCGCTTACCGGTTCGCTGATGGCCTGCCTGATGGCTATGGCGAGTTGATGTTCCTCGGTGCGGCCCTTGACCACAGAGACAAGGTCCTCGTCCTCGAGAATCCCGGAATGGACAAGGATAGGATAGGCGATATCGATTTCCTGATTGGCCAGTTGCACGGCCAGATCACGGGTAAGTTCGGGCCATTTTGAAATCCGTTTGGCCAGAAGGGCCCTTGTCTTCGCTTCGCATTCGAAAATCAGCTTGTGGATGATGTCGATCATCAGGGCGCGTTCGCGCTCGCCCAGAATGCGGGTCTCGTCGGAGAAAAGATCAGCGATCTCGGCGCTCAGGCGTATCCTTCCCTGAACCGATTTGTCCCTCGCGAGTTGCAGTAGACTGTTGCTGTCCCCAGGACTCATCGCCTGACGTCACTCCATCTGAACCTGTTTAGCAATTCCTCCATACCACCCATTAGCCGTTCAGGCGGAACGAAGCAACCCTCACTCAATCGCCGCATCCAGTTCTTCAACAAATCCCTCGACGACCGCGAGGCCTTTTTTCCAGAATGCGGGATCGGAAGCATCAAGACCGAACGGAGCCAGAAGTTCCTTGTGCCGCATGGTTCCACCCGCACGCAGCATATCCATGTATTTCTTCTGAAAGCCAGGGTGTCCTTCCTGAAAAACCGCGTAAAGCGCGTTCACCAGACAATCCCCGAAAGCGTAGGCATAGACATAGAAAGGCGAATGGACGAAATGGGGAATATAGGACCAGTACGTGGCATAGCTCTGGTCAAAACGGAACGCTGGCCCAAGGCTTTCCGTCTGCACATCGAGCCATATCTTCCCCAGACTTTCCGTGGAAATCTCTCCCTTGCGGCGTTCATCGTGGACGCGCCGCTCGAATTCATAGAACGCAACCTGACGAACGACCGTATTCAACATGTCCTCGACCTTGCCGGCCAGCATGACGCGGCGGCGCACGGGGTCCGTTTCGTCATCCAGCAACGCGCGGAACGTCAGCATTTCGCCGAACACTGACGCCGTTTCCGCCAGCGTCAGGGGCGTATTGGACTGCAGATAGCCCTGCCCCGCAGAAAGAACCTGATGAACGCCATGGCCCAGTTCATGGGCCAGGGTCATCACGTCGCGCGTCTTGCCGTGATAGTTCAGCAACAGGTACGGGTGGACCGAAGGTACGGTGGAATGGGCGAAGGCCCCCGAATCCTTTCCGGCCCTTGGCTTCGCATCAATCCAGGGGTTATCGAAGAACGGCTCGGCCACGGTGCGCAGATCTGGCGCGAAGCGGCCATAGGCTGAAAGCACCCGGTCCACAGCCTCGTTCCATGGGATGCGCCGATCGGAATCTTCGGGCAAAGGCGCATTGCGATCCCAGTATTCCAGCTTGTCCCGCCCCATCCATCGGGCTTTCAGGGCGTAATATCGATGGGAAAGCCCCTCGTAGGAATCCCTTACACTGGAAACCAGCGCATCGACGACTTCGTCTTCAACCAGATTGGCCAGATTGCGGGCCGAAACCGGCCGGGGGTATTTCCGCCACCGATCCTCGACCTCCTTGTCCTTGGCCAGCGTGTTGGTAATCAGCGCGAATGTCCGCAGATTATCGCCAAGAACAGCCCCGATGCTTTTCGCTACCTTTTCCCGGACAGCCCCATCCTTCGACGAAAGCAGGTCGAAAGCCTCGGAACTGGTCAGATCCTTTCCGTCCACCCGATAGCGCAAGCGCGCCAGTGTTTCATCAAACAGGCGCACCCAGGCGGCCCTACCGGTCACCTGCTTTTCGTGAAGCAGTTCTTCAAGCTCATCGGAAAGCTGATGGTCACGAAGGGCTCGAACATCCCGCAACCATGGGCCGTAGCGCCGCAGCGCGACCGACGTCAGCTTTTCATCGAGAACCCCCTGATCGAGCCTGTTGATTTCCAGCTCGAAGAACAGGGTTATCGTCGAAACATCCGTCACCCGCTCGTTCATCGTCTGATAGAAGCGGCCAGCCTCGGGATCTTCAAAGTTCTCGGCATAAAGAAGCTGCGCGTAGCTCATGACGCGCGAAAGGATTTCACCAATTTTCTCGAATTCGGCAATGGCGGCGGCCAGTTCCTCACCCGTCATATCGGCCAGCCGCCCCTTGTACTTCCCGGCAAAATCAACCGACGCCGCAGAGGCCGATTCGAGGTCCTTTTCGATCACAGGATCGTCCGGCGTCGCGTAAAGGTCGGCAAGATTCCAAAGGGGAAGGTCGGATTGTGATTGGGGCACAGCTGCAACTTTCATTTTCAAGGGCCGGAAATGCTGATCGATAGCCCGAAACCCCACCGTATCAGCGCGAACAGAACATGGGCATCTATCGTGCGCCCGTCAATCCGCGCGACGCACCGCGCCGTCCTCCAGAACTCTTTGGCATACACTGGATCCATCGAACTCCATGCGCACAACAAACATCACTTTTGGTTTCGTTTCACACTCACACAAAAATGATCGCGAGGCATTTTCAGGTTAATACAATCTTCAGCAACATCCGCGCATACTTAACCTTAAGGGGCATCTTGAATTGCCGGGGGGGGCAAGTGATGGCGCGTGAGTTAACGGTCACCGGAGTCGAGCGTTTTTTCGACGACGATGAATTTATCGTCAGCAAGACGGATCTCAAGGGCAGGATCACCTACGCGAACCGCGTTTTCTCGCGGGTTGCCGGTTACACGCAGCAAGAAGTGCTGGGCGCACCGCACAGCATTGTCCGTCACCCTGACATGCCGCGCTGCGTTTTCAAGCTGTTGTGGGACACCATCCAGGATGGCCGCGAAATTTTCGCCTACGTGATCAATCGGGCGAAAAACGGCGATCACTACTGGGTGAACGCCCATGTGACGCCAAGTTTCGACAGTGACGGAAAAATCAACGGCTACCATTCGAACCGCCGCACACCGGACCGGAAGGTGCTGGAGGGCGCCGTCATTCCGCTTTATCAGGCGCTGCTTGCCGAAGAGCAGAAGCATGCGGACCGAAAAGAGGGCATGGAAGCGTCCTTTTCCATGGTGGTCAATCTTCTTCAGGAAAACGGGGTGACGTACGATGAGTGGTTCTTCTCTCTCTAAATCGCGGGCCGCAATCATCGTCGCCGGAGGGACATTGCCTGCCACCGCCGCCGTTGAATTCGCAACCCAGGGCCTTTCTCCTCTTGGCGGCGCAATCGCCGTTGCAGGGGTCATTGCTGCGGTAACCGCCCTGATTTTTCAGGGCAGGGCAACGACGTCCATCCGCAAAACGAGCGATGTCTGCGAAGCCGTCGCCAAGGGTGATTTCGAGGCCCGCATCATCGACATCCGCGAAGGCGGCGATCTGGGCGAAACCATGTGGAAGATCAACGAATTGATCGACTGCACAGACGCATTCGTCCGTGAATCGACGGCCAGCCTGCAATGCGTTTCCAACAACAAATATTACCGGCGCATCGCCAGCAAGGGCATGCTGGGCTCCTTTGGGCACGCAGCCAACACCATCAACACCGCGACAGACGTCATGGAGCAGAAGGTCAAGAACTTCTCCGGCGTGGCGAACAACTTCGAAGCGACCATCCATAACGTCGTCGAGACGGTCGCGGCAGCCGCGACCGAACTGCAATCGACATCGCACTCCATGGAAGGAACGGCGGCCGCCACAACCAATCAGGCCCGCGTGGTTGCGACGGCGGCGGAGAGCGCCTCGACCAACGTGCAGACCGTGGCGGCGGCGGCCGAGCAACTGACTGCGGCGATTCAGGAAATCAGCCGCCAACTGAACTATTCGACCGAGAACACCAAGGCGGCCATGGAACAGGCCGAGGAAACCAACGCCAAGATCGCCGGGCTGTCGGAAGCGGCGGAAAAAATCGGCGAGGTTCTTCAATTGATCAGCGAGATCGCGGATCAGACCAACCTTCTGGCGCTCAACGCAACCATCGAGGCCGCAAGGGCGGGCGAGGCCGGAAAGGGCTTCGCCGTGGTCGCCTCCGAGGTCAAGAATCTGGCCACCCAGACCGCCAGGGCGACAGAAGAGATCGGAACCCACATCGGCGGCATGCAGGACGCCACCAAAGAGGCCGTAGAAGCGATTCAGGCCATCACCCTGACCGTGACGCAGATCAGCGAGGGCACATCGGCCATCGCCGCCGCCGTCGAACAACAGGGCGCAGCCACGCAGGAAATCGCGCGCAATGTCGAAGAAGCGTCGACGGGTACGTCAGAGGTAACCTCAAACATCAATTCGGTGACCGAAGCGGCCAGCGAAACCGGACAGGCGGCCGGCGAAGTGCTTACCGCCGCATCCGAATTGTCCCGGCAGGCGGAGAACATGAAAGGCGAGATCGACGTGTTTCTTCAGGAAATGCGCAAGGTCGTCTGATCCCCCCTTCCCCCTTCCTTTGGGCGATGGCCTGACCGACTCCGCTCGTGCTATTTAGGGATATGGGGAACGAGGCCCGAATAACGGGCCCGTGCAAGGGCATGAATGGGGATGGGTCGTGGATTTTCTTCAACGGTTCAAGGACTGGCCGAACCTGCCAACCATGTTTTTCGAGCAGATGGAGCGGGAAGGCGACAAACCGTTTCTCTGGGCGAAAGAGAACGGCGAATACGCATCGCTGAGTTGGCGTGAAACCGGGGAAAAAATCGTCGCCCTTTCCCGTGCATTGGCAGACATGGGCATCGAAAAGGGGGACCGCGTCGTCCTCGTCGCCGACAACTGCCCCGAATGGCTGATCGCAGACATCGCCATCATGGCGGCAGGGGGCGTCACGGTTCCCGCCTACACGACAAACAGCGAACGGGACCACCACCATATCCTGACGAACAGCGAGGCCAAGGGCGTCATCGTATCGACCCGCAAGCTGGCCACGCCCCTGTTGCCCGCAACGATGCAGGCCCCGGACCTGGATTTCATAATCACTGTCGAAGACACATCCATGAGTCAGGAAATCGGGGTGCCGGTTCACCTGTGGGGCGATGTGATCGAAAAGGGTCGGATGCTTGAAGGTGACGTCATTGCCGCCGCCCGCGACATCGCCCGTGATGAAACCTGCTGCATTATCTACACCTCCGGGACCAGCGGCGCGCCCAAGGGCGTGATGCTCCACCACGGGGCCATTCTGTGCAATGTCATGGGCGCCTGCGACGCACTGCTGGAACTGGGCATCAGGAACGAGGTGTTCCTTTCTTTCCTCCCCCTCTCGCACGCCTACGAGCATTCCGCCGGACAATTCTTTCCCATCGGCGTTGGCGCACAAATCTATTACGCCGAGGGCGTGGAGGCGCTGAGCAAGAACCTGACCGAGGTTCGTCCGACCCTGATGACCGCCGTACCGCGGCTTTACGAGATGATGCACGGGCGCATTACCCGTGACATCATCAAGAAAGGCGGATTGAAGGCGCGGCTTTTCGAGAAAACGGTGGAACTGGGATGCCTGCGCTACGAGCGCGGCGGTTCCCTTCCCTTCCACCTGTTGCCGCAGGACCTCCTGCTCGACCGTCTGGTGCGCAACAAGATACGGGGCCGTTTCGGCGGGCGGCTCAAGGCGCTGGTTTCGGGCGGCGCGCCCCTGACCCTGGAAGTCGGCATGTTCTTCACCGCACTGGGCCTTCGTCTGTTGCAGGGCTATGGCCAGACGGAGGCCGCCCCGGTCATAAGCGTCAACCGCCCCAACAAGGCCAAGCTGCACACGGTCGGCCCACCGATGAAAGAGGTGGAGGTCAAAATCGCCGAGGATGGAGAAATTCTGGTCCGTGGCGAACTGGTCATGAAGGGGTACTGGCGTAACGCCGAGGCCACCGAAACCACGATACGGGACGGCTGGCTGCACACCGGCGACATTGGCGTTTTCGACGAGGATGGCTATATCCAGATCACGGATCGAAAGAAGGACATCATCGTCAACTCGGGTGGCGACAACATCGCGCCACAAAAGATCGAAGGCCTGCTGACCCTCGAAGAAGAAATAGCGCAGGTCATGGTTTATGGCGACCAGCGCCCTCATATTGTCGCGCTCATCGTTCCCGATCAGGAATGGGCAAGCCAGTGGGCGAAGGAGCATGAAAAGCCCCCGATCCTTGCCGACCTTGTCGACGACAAGGGGTTCCGCAGGGCGATCGACGCCGCCATTGAGAAGGTCAACCGGAACCTTGCGCAATGTGAGCGGATAAGACGCTATATCCTGACCGGAGAGGCATTCTCGATCGAAAACGAAATGCTGACACCGACAATGAAAGTCCGCCGGCACAAGATCAAAGCGCGTTACGGTGAGGCGTTGAAGGCCCTCTACAGAAAATGAAGCGGGGCGCTGTTGCCAGGCAGCCACCCTGCATTGGCAACGGGAATCCCGTTGCAAAATAGGTCAGCACTGGTTACCTTTTTGAAACAATAGCGGCTCGCAACAACAGGGAGATCAAGGTGAGCAACACCGACGAAGCCCTTTCCGCCGTAACGCTAGACGACAAATACGAACTGGAGCGCGGCCGTGTCTTTCTGACCGGCACACAGGCGCTCGTTCGCCTTCCGCTTTTGCAAAAACAGCGCGACGTCAATGCAGGGTTGAACACGGCGGGATTTATATCGGGTTATCGCGGCTCACCGCTTGGCGGCGTGGACAAGGAATTGTGGCGCGCCCGCAAGTTCCTCAATTCAGCCAACATCGTCTTCCAGCCCGGCGTCAACGAAGACCTTGCCGCAACGGCGGTCTGGGGCACACAGCAAGTCGGCCTGACCCCCGGCGCGAAATTCGACGGCGTTTTCGGCATGTGGTACGGAAAGGACCCTGGCGTCGATCGCACCGGCGACGTTTTCCGCCACGCGAACCATGCTGGAACCGCACCGAATGGCGGCGTCCTTGTTATCGCCGGCGACGACCCGGGGGCGAAGTCTTCCACTGTCGCAACGCAAAGCGACTATGCCTTCATGGACGCACAGATTCCCGTCCTCAACCCGGCCAACGTTCAGGACTACATCGATCTGGGCATCTACGGCTGGGCCCTGTCGCGTTTTTCCGGCTGCTGGGTCGCCATGAAGACCGTGGCCGAAGGCATGGAAAGCACATCCTCCGTCCAGATCGACCCGGATCGAATCAAGATCGTCATCCCCACGGACTTCGAGGTGCCCAAAGGAGGGCTGAGCATTCGATGGCCGGACGACCGTCTGATGCAGGACGCCCGCCTGCAACATCACAAGCTTTATGCGGCGCTGGCATTCGCCAAGGCCAACAAACTGGACAAGGTCGTCATCGACGCGCCGGAACCGCGCTTTGGAATCATGGCGTCCGGCAAGGCTTATCTGGATGTCATGCAGGCGCTGGAAGACCTTGGCATTGATGACGCCCATGCCGCCGAGATCGGACTTCGCGTCTACAAGGTGGGTATGAGCTGGCCGCTGGAACGCGACGGCGCACGGGCCTTCGCCGAAGGTCTGGAAGAAATCCTCGTGGTCGAGGAAAAGCGCGCGGTCATCGAGAACCAGTTGAAGGAGCAGCTTTACAACTGGCGCGAGGACGTGCGACCCCGCGTGGTCGGAAAGTTCGATGAATCCGGCAAGGTGCTGCTGTCATCCGCGGGTGAACTGACCCCCGCACAGGTCGGCAAGGTGATCGCCGAACGGATCGACCAGTTCTATACCAGCAACCGCGTCAAGGAGCGGCTGGCCTTTATCGCGGCCAAGGAGGAATCGCTCAACGCGCCGCGGACCTCGGTCAATCGGGTCCCGTACTTCTGTTCGGGCTGCCCGCACAACACATCGACCAAGGTGCCAGAGGGATCAAGGGCGGTCGCCGGGATCGGCTGCCACTTCATGGCGGTATGGATGAACCGGAGCACGGCGACATTCACCCACATGGGCGGCGAAGGCGCCAACTGGATCGGCCAGGCCCCGTTCACCGAAACGAAGCACATCTTCGCCAACCTTGGCGATGGGACCTACTACCATTCCGGCCTGCTGGCGATCAGGGCGGCAGCGGCGGCCGGGGTCAACATTACATACAAGATCCTGTTCAACGATGCCGTCGCGATGACCGGCGGCCAGCCCTTTGACGGGCCGTTGGACGTTCCGATCATCACCCGGCAGGTCGCCGCCGAGGGGGTCGGGCGCATCGCCGTGGTTTCGGACGATCCGGGCAAGTATCCGATTGGCAGCGACTTTGCCCCCGGCGTCACCTTCCATCATCGTGACGACCTTGATCGGGTGCAGCGCGACCTCCGCGACTGGCAGGGAATTTCGGTGCTTGTCTACGATCAGGTCTGCGCGGCGGAAAAGCGCCGCCGACGCAAGCGTGGACAGTTCCCCGACCCGGCGCGGCGCATTTTCATCAACGAGGCGGTTTGCGAAGGCTGCGGGGATTGCGGCATCGCATCGAACTGCGTGTCCGTCGCCCCGCTTGAAACCGAATTCGGCCGCAAGCGGACCATCGACCAGTCCGCCTGCAACAAGGATTACTCCTGCGTCAACGGTTTCTGTCCGAGTTTCGTCTCCGTCAACGGCGGTACGCTGCGCAAAAAGGCGGGGCCGACGGCATCGGAAACGGCATTCACCACCACCCTGCCCGATCCCTCCCTGCCGACGATCACGGCCCCCTATGGCCTGCTGATTACCGGGATTGGCGGTACCGGCGTCGTCACGGTCGGCGCGCTGATCGGCATGGCCGCGCATCTCGAAGGAAAAGGTGTGTCTGTGCTCGACATGACCGGACTGGCGCAGAAGAACGGCGCGGTGATCAGCCATGTGCGGATCGCCAACCAGCCTGAGGACATCCACGCCGTACGGATCGCCGCAGGCGCGGCCAATGCCGTAATCGGCTGCGACATCGTCACCGCGGGCGGCTTCGACGCACTGTCCAAGATGAACATTTCCCATACCCGGGCAGTCATCAACGATTTCGAAACCATGACTGCCGACTTCACCGCCAACAAGGACCTGGTCCTGCCCACGGCGGAACTTCGCGAAACCATCGGCAACACCTGTGACGATGCCGCCTTCATCGACGCCACCGGACTGGCCACGCGGTTGATGGGCGATTCCATAGCGGCCAACCTGTTCATGGTCGGCTTTGCCTGGCAGAAGGGACTTCTTCCGCTATCGTTCAAATCCATCGAGCGGGCGATCGAGTTGAACGGCGTCGCCATCGATTTCAACAAGCAGGCGTTCATGTGGGGCCGCCGCGCAGCGGTTGAACCGGATGCCGTCGCAAAGGCCGCGACGCCTGTATCCTCCGCACCGGAAGACCGCACCATTTCCCAGACCACCGGGGATCGGATCGCACGTCGCGCCGCCTTCCTGACAGGCTATCAGGACGCGGCCTACGCCGCGCGCTACACCGCCCTTGTCGAACGCGTGAACAGGGCGGAGCAGGATAAAACGCCCGGCCTGACGGGGCTTTCCGATGCCGTGGCGGAAGGCTATTTCAGGCTGCTGTCCTGCAAGGATGAATACGAAGTCGCCAGGCTTTACACCCACCCGGATTTCAGGCGCGCCATCAGGGAACAGTTCGAGGGCGGCTATACCTTGTCCTTCCATCTGGCGCCGCCCATGCTCGCCGACCGCGATCCGGAAACGGGACACCTGAAAAAGAAAACCTACGGCAGCTGGATGATGGGCGTGTTCCGAATTCTGGCCAGTCTGAAAGGCCTGCGGGGAACCGTTTTCGACCCATTCGGTTATACGGACGAACGTCGGATGGAACGGCGGCTGGTTACCGAATACGAAACCCTGATCGACGAAATTCTGGCCGGTTTGACGCCAGACAACCATGCTACGGCGATCGGGATTGCAACCCTGCCGATGGATATGGTCGGGTTCGGCCACGTGAAGGAACGCAACGTGGCCAAGGCGAAAGAACGCGAAACCGAACTGTTGACTGCGTTCCGCGCAGGTCCCGCGATCAAGGCGGCCGAGTAGAGTCCAGAGCATCCTGCGCTCGAACGAGCGCAGGATGCCCGATTCTCCTGATCTAGATCACGTACCACATCAAAAGCGGCAGGGTGAGGAACGAAACCGTGGTGCTGATCAGCACCATGCTTGCGACTTCCTCGGGCTCACGCGAATAGCGTTGCGCAAAGAGGTAATTGAACACCGCAACCGGCATCGCGGACTGGATGATCAGCACACCCTTTGCCGCGCCTTCCAGCCCGAACAGGGCCGCCACGCCAACACCGACGCCAAACCCCATCCCCAGACGAACCACCGACAGAAATGCGGACCGGCCAAGTCCCGTCGGCTTCAGCCGCGCCAGTGAAACCCCAAGTGCGATCAACATGATGGGGATCATCATGCCGCCGAGAATCTCCGTTGTATTGGCGATAAAGGCAGGGGGTGTGGCGTCGATGAAAATGAACGGCAAGGCCAGCAGTGTCGCCCACAGGGTGGGAACGCGGACGAGTGCACCAAAGGATGTCGCCCCGGAAACCAGCGCCACGCCGAAGGTGAAATGCAGCAGCGCGGCAATGGAAAAAACGACCACGCCGAACGCCAATCCCGTCTCGCCGAACGCCAGCAGGCAGAGCGGCAGGGCCATGTTGCCGGTATTTGAAAAAACCAGCGACGGCAGGAAGGTGCGCTGCGACCACCCGAACCCCCGCAGCACAATGGCTCCAAACACGGCGAAAAAAACAAAAGCCGCAGTGGCCGCACCGGCGATTTCGGCGAATACAACAGGCGAAAGGCCGGTCGAGGAAAGCGCGGAGAAAACCAGACAGGGGGCGCCGACGTTGGCCCCCAGCATCGTCACCATGCCGGTGTCAAAGCCGCGCCCGCTTCGTTCCCACCAGTAGCCAATTCCCGCGCAAATGAAGACCGGCGCGATAACGGAAAAAAGTTCATAGAGCATGATCGCTACCACTCAAGACGCGCAGGACGGGAAGCGCCCCGAGCAGGCCTTGGCCTCCATTGTTCAGGCGGCCTAGCCTTCTTCGGAATCAACCTGCACAACCCTGAGAACGTTGGTCGCCCCAGGCGTTCCGAACGGCACGCCGGCCGTGATGACGAGGCGATCCCCAGCGCCGGAGAATCCTTCCCGGGTGGCAAGGCGGATCGCCTTCTGCACCATCTCGCTGAAGCTGCCGATCTCCTTGGTCCGCACCGCGTGGATGTCCCAGGCAAGCGCCATGCGCCGCGCGATCATGGGATTCGGCGTAAGGCACAGGATCGGCACGTCGGGCCTGATCCGGGCCGCGCGCAAGGCGGTTGAACCGGTCTTGGTGAACGTGACAATGGCCGCAGCGGACAGCGTGCTGGCGACCTGTGTCGCCGCTGCCGTAATCGCATCGGCGGTCGTCGCCCGCGGCACGGTGCCTTCGGCTTCGATCAACCTGCGATAAAGTTCGTCATTTTCCACCCGCTCGATGATCCGGTTCATCATGGAAACGGCTTCTACCGGATAATCGCCTGCTGCGGTTTCCGCGGAAAGCATCACTGCGTCGGCGCCATCGTAAATCGCCGTCGCAACGTCCGAAGCCTCCGCCCGGGTTGGCGTCGGCGCATGCACCATGGAATCGAGCATCTGGGTCGCCACAACCACCGGCTTTCCGGCCGCGCGGCAAGCGCGAATAATCCGCTTTTGAAGGGAAGGAACGTCCTCGGGTGGAACTTCGACACCAAGGTCTCCACGCGCGACCATTACCGCATCGGATTGCTCGAGGATGGCGTCGAGATGAACAAGCGCCGAGGGTTTCTCAAGCTTCGCCAGAACACCGGCCTGCCCGCTGATCAGTCCACGAAGATGCGCAACGTCGTCGGCTGTCTGCACAAATGAAAGGGCGACCCAGTCGACCCCGAGATTCAGGCCGAATTCCAGATCCTGATAGTCCTTTTCGGTCATTGCCGAAAGGGGCAGGACAACGTCGGGAACATTAACGCCCTTGTGGTCTGATAGCATGCCGCCAGACACGACAACGGTTTCCACATGATCCTTGCTGCACTTCTCCGTGCGCAGGACGATCTTCCCGTCGTCAAGGAACAGGCGACTGCCCTCCTTCAATGCCGCGAAGACCTCCGGATGCGGCATGGGCGCGCGACTGGCGTCGCCGGGCGCATCCGACAGATCCAGACGGAACTTGCCGCCGCCAACCAGCCGCACGGGGCCATCCTTGAAATTACCGACGCGAATCTTCGGCCCCTGAAGGTCCATCAAGATGCCGATCGGCCTCTGATAGTGCTCTTCCAGTCCGCGGATAATGTCGTAGCGGGCCTTGTGGTCGCCGTAGGAACCGTGGCTGAAATTCAGCCGGAAGACGTCAGCGCCGGCCTCGAACAGTTCGGAAATGCGCTCCCTGCTCGAACTGGCGGGTCCAAGGGTCGCTAGTATTTTGGCGCTTCGGGTTCTTCGCATGGCGGTAACATAGGGCTGTTATCAGAAACGATCCAGAGAGATCATCGGCTTATGATCCTAATTTTTATTACCTGTACGCTGTCTCGCCTTAAACTTCCCTTAAGCGCCGAAGACTACGCTGGGATCGCGTGACTGCGGCAAGGTCGAAAGGGTAACCTTTGCCAGAATCGAAAACATACGATCGGTCGATATGCTGAAAATGATCTCCACCGCCCTGATGTCCGTCTTTCTGGACAAGAAAGCCCGCGAAGCCGTGTCGAATCGCAGCGCGTCGCGCAAGACGGGCAAACCCGCACGGCAGAGGAACGACGCTTCGCCACCATCACGTGGAGGCGCGCCGCCGTCGCGCGAAGAGGACCTGGAAGCGCTGAGGATCAAAACCGATCATCTGATGACGCCGGAACGCAAGGAAATGCTCCGCAACGCCATGAAGGTGCGCGCCGCCAAAAGCAAGATCATCGAGGACCTGGACGACGAGCAGAAGCGCAAGCTCTACGCCATGGCGATGAAGGCGCTTTTGAACAAGGACGTCGAACCCCGATGAACCCCGCCAAGACAGATCTGGCAGAGCAAATCACGAGCAGCGACCGCCGCGCGCTGGCGCGCGCCATCACCTTGATCGAATCCACCCGCGCCGAACACCGTGAACAGGCGGAAGCCCTGCTCCAGGAACTTCTGCCAAATACCGGCCAATCGATACGAATCGGCATCACCGGCGTACCGGGCGTCGGAAAATCGACATTCATCGAGGCATTCGGCCTGCACGCCATTGAAATGGGAAAGCGGGTCGCGGTTCTCGCCATCGATCCGTCAAGCCCGCGAACGGGCGGATCAATCCTCGGCGACAAGACACGGATGGAGGAACTGGGCCGCCACAAGAACGCCTATATCCGGCCGACGCCATCGGGCGGGACGCTGGGCGGGGTCGCGCGGCGTACCCGCGAGGCAATGCTGGCCTGCGAAGCCGCTGGCTTCGATGTCATCATCGTCGAAACCGTCGGCGTCGGACAATCGGAAACAACCGTCGCCGAAATGGTCGACATGTTCCTGTTGCTGCTGGTTCCGGGCGGCGGCGATGAGTTGCAGGGCATCAAGAAGGGGATCGTCGAACTGGCGGACCTGATCATCGTGAACAAGGCGGACGGCGACCTGGAAAAGGCCGCCGAGAGGGCGCGGCGCGAATACGCCAATGCGTTGGGGCTGCTGCGCCCCTCTTCGCCTGAATGGCCCCCGGAGGTCACCAAGTGTTCCGCCCTCAACCGCGACGGCATCGGCGCGGTATGGGCAACCATCGAACGCTATCGTGAAATCATGGCCAAATCGGGCGGAATCGGGCGGCGTCGCGCAGAACAGGCAAAGGCATGGATGTGGAATGAAGTGTCGGACACCCTGATGAACCGCCTTCGCACCGACCCCAAAGTCCGGCGAAGGGTGGGCGAACTTGAAGAGAAGGTCGCAAGCGGCGTCCAGACCCCGGGCAAGGCGGCGCAGGAACTCCTGACCCTTTTTCTGTCAGGCTCTTGATCGGACCAGCGGCACCTGTTAAGCCCCCAAGACTTGCTTTAAGACAAGGAATCGTTAAGGTTTTTAAAGCAATCTGGAGAAAATTGGGTGCCTGGGGCGTACTGGCACTCTTCTTTTTCCGGGGAAGAGCGTCAGGCAGGCGGTGTTCGAAGGAATGAGGGATCGGAAAATAATATGACCGAAGTAAACGACGACACTGCAAATCAACTGAAGCAGGAGCTTTCCGGCCTCTTCAAGTACGTCCAGCGTATCCGTCAGGAAATCGCCTCGATTCACCATCCGGAGCACGAGGAACATCAGCTTCTAAAAATGGCGGACCAGCTTGACGCCATCGTCACCTCCACCGAAAAAGCAACCAACACGATCATGGAAACGGTCGAACTGAACGAAGGCCTGTCCGCCAAATTGCGTGAGAAAGTCACCGATCCGGCAGCCTTGGCGCTGATCGATGAAATGAGCAAAAACAACATGGACGTCTTCGAGGCTTGCTCGTTCCAGGACCTGACCGGCCAGCGCGTTTCGAAAATCCTCAAATCCATCCGCTATGTTGAAGATCGCGTCAGTTCCCTGATGGAAATCTGGGGCAAGCAGGCGTTGCTTGAGGAGAAAACCATCGGCGAAGAGAAGAAGACCGAAGACGAAAGCCTCCTCAGCGGACCGCAGCTCGAAGGCAAGGGCATTTCCCAGGACGAAATCGACAAGCTCTTCGATTGACGGGCAGCCCGACAAATCCCGCCGCTTCCACGAAGTGAGCGGTGCGCCCGGGCCCGTATTGCGGTAATCTTCCCCGTGACTCGCATTTTCACGAAACCAGCACAGAAAGACTCCCGACCATGCGACGGTTCTTCAAAGCTCTTATGGCGCTTGCCTTCGGCCTTGCCGCAGGCGGAAACGCCATCGCCGCCGAAAAGGCGGGCCTTGACCTTGAAAATGTCCTTTACCTGGACCTTGCCGATGGCCGGGTGGTCATCCAGATGCGTCCCGATCTGGCGCCCCGTCACGTCGCACGTGTCAAGGAACTGGTGCGCCAGGGTTTCTATGACGGGTTGACCTTCCACCGCGTCATCCGCGGCTTCATGGCCCAGACGGGGGACCCGAAGGGCGACGGTACGGGTGGATCCGGCGTTAATCTTCCCGCCGAATTCTCATCCGAACTGCATGTCCGGGGG
Organism: Rhodospirillales bacterium; assembly: GCA_026193355.1. Taxonomy (GTDB): domain Bacteria; phylum Pseudomonadota; class Alphaproteobacteria; order Rhodospirillales; family JAPHTL01; genus JAPHTL01. The sequence goes on along the minus strand of JAPHTL010000004.1, from coordinate 372 downwards.
ACGGTTTCCATGGCGCGGTCCCAGGATCCGGACAGCGCCGATTCGCAGTTCTTCATCTGTTTCGGTCCCGCCAGCTGGCTGGACAACCAGTATACGGTCTGGGGCCAGGTGATCGAAGGCATGGAATTCGTCGACAACATCAAGAAGGGTCTGCAATCGCGCGGCGGCGCTGTGCGCAATCCCGACAAGATGATCCGCCTTCAGGTCGCGGCCGACGCGGAGCGGCGTTGACCCGCCTGACCGCATGATCATCGCCCAGATTTCCGACCCGCACATAAAGACCACGGGGCCAGTTCGCGGCGGGATCGATTCCGTGGCCGCCCTGCAAGCGGCCTTGCGCTCCCTCGACGCCCTTGATGTCCAGCCGGACGT
>JAPHTL010000065.1 GCA_026193355.1 Rhodospirillales bacterium | reverse complement strand
TGCTGAGCAACGGCCCGAGGACCTTGCGGTCGCCCTTTGCGAAAGCGTCAAGAATCATCGCGAACGCGCCCTGCGCGCCGCCTATAAAGGCGCGGTCGTCGAATGAAGGATCGGCGACCTTGATCTGTGTCAGCCCTGCGGCCAGGGGTGTCTGGGGCTCGGCCGGCGCTTCGTCGTTGTCGAACGGCGCGGCCTGTCCGTCTTCGGCGCTGCGGTCGGGAAGCTGGACCACGTTATCGTCTTCACGGTCTTTTTCGCGCTGCGGAGGCTTGCGGAAAGGATCGACGTGGCTGCCGTCCGTTCCATCCCGACGGCCCAGCACACTGCGAAGCCGCAGCACGATAAACGCCGCGATCATTGCGAAAAGGATAATGTCGATAAACTGAAATCCGCCGTCCATTTCCAACGCGCGCCTTTGCATCCGTTCGTTTGTGCGTCACCCTCCCCTGCACGGCCCACAGGTGGACCGACAGGGTCGAATGGGCTAAATACCCAGTGGGTTACATAAGCCGCCATCGCAAAAAGCGCAAGCTTCACAGGGTCTGGAAACACTCATGGGTCTGGTTGTTCTCGTACTTTTGATCGTCATGCCGATTGCCGAAATCGCCATGTTCATCCAGGTCGGCGATGCGATCGGCCTGTGGCCGACGCTGGGCGCGATCATTCTGACCGCCGTAATCGGGGCGGCGCTGCTGCGCCATCAGGGTTCGGCCGTTCTGGTTTCCGCCTATAAATCCATGGATGCGGGGCGGGTTCCGGTTAAGGAGATCTTCGACGGGGCCTGCCTTGTTCTTGGCGGTGTTTTTCTCCTCACCCCCGGGTTCATCACCGACACGATCGGCTTTCTTCTGCTGATCCCGGCGGTGCGCATGATGATCGCCGCATGGGTGATGCGCAACGCCACCGTGGTGCCGCCAAGCCATCCCCACGGCCGGGCCTACAGGCAGGAACAGGGCCAGCCCTGGCCGGACGACAGCGGGGCCGTCATCGATGGGGAATATGAAACCGTCCAGGAAAAACCGAAGGATATCGAAGGCCCGCGCGGCAACGGTCAAAACGGCGGATCGAACGGTTGAGTCACCCGCCAATCCGTGATAGCCAGTGGCCGGTTTTCGAGGCGCGCATTCAGGGCGCGCAAACGTAAGGAGACGACCATGGCCGAGGAAAACGCAACCCCCGAACAGACCCCCGAAGCGGATGGCGCGCAAGCCCACGCCTTCATGGTCATCGGACAGTACGTCAAGGATCTTTCCTTCGAAGCGCCGGGCGCGCCGGGCATCTTCGACGCCATGCGCAAGCAGCAGCCCGAGATCCAGATCGGCCTCGATGTCGCCTCAACACCACAGCAGAACGATAACTACGAGGTCGTCCTGAAGGTTCATGTGCAGGCGAACCTTGGCGCGGAAACGGCCTATATCCTCGAAATCGAATACGCCGGCCTGTTCCACCTGAAAATGCCGAAGGAACATCTGGAGCCGATGCTGCTGATCGAATGCCCGCGCATCCTGTTCCCCTTCGCCCGCAACATCATCTGTGATGTTTCCCGCGACGGCGGCTTCACGCCGCTTTTGTTGCAGCCCGTGGATTTCGCCCAGCTCTACCGCCAGCGCATGGAGCAGGCGGCGGCGGCGGGGAACGGCGGCGCGCCGGAAGCCCAGGCCTGAAGACAGGCCTTGATCAAAGACTGAAAAACAATCAGGCCCGCCAGACCGGATCGGTCAACCTTCCGATAAACGCCTCATGCGCCGCTTCCTCTTCGGCGCTGGGCGCATGCGGGCGCGGCGGGCGCACATCACGCGGACCTTCGGCCTCTTCCTTGCGCACGGCATCTGCCGCAAGCTCCAGACCCGGCTGTCGACCGCCGCACAACTCCAGATAGACCAGCGACAGAAGATCGGCATCCAGCAAGGCGCCGTGCAGGGTCCGGTTTGAATTGTCGATCTCGAAGCGCCGGCACAAGGCGTCCAGATTGGCCTGCGCGCCGGGAAACTTGCGTCGCGCCATCTGGACGGTGTCCACGGTCCGGCTCATGGGCAGGGCCGGAAAACCGAGGCGGCCCAGTTCCGCGTTGATGAAGCGCATGTCGAATTCGGCGTTGTGAATAACCAGCGGTGCGTCGCCGATGAATTCCAGAAAGCCGGAAACCACTTCGGCAAACACCGGCTTGTCGGACAGAAACGCCTCGTCCAGACCGTGCACGGCGCGGGCCTCCTCGGGCATGTCGCGTTCCGGATTCAGGTAGGTGTGGAATGTCTTGCCGGTGGAAACGTGGTTGTACATTTCCACGCAGCCGATTTCGACCACCCTGTGTCCCGAGGCCGGATCAAGTCCCGTCGTTTCCGTATCCAGGGCAATTTCACGCATCTATTCCGTTTCTCCCCTTACCTGACAGCGGGGGCCCTTCAGGCCCCCGATCCCCGCAGCAACCTGACGATCCCCGCAACCCTGCGAAAGGCCGGTCGCCTGCCGAGCCCGGTGGGGATGATGAAATCGGCGAGCGCCACCTTTTGCGCGTCCGCCATCTGACGCGATCTGATGCCCGCCAGTTTTTCCGCCGTCATTCCCGCACGCCCCAGCACGCGGCTTTCCTGTATCCGGCGCGGCGCCACGACAACGGCGACAAAATCGCACCGCGCATCGCCGCCGGTTTCAAACAGCAAGGGAATGTCGAGCACCACAAGCCGTACGCCGCGTGCCGCGGCAGCGCTGAGGAACCGGTGTTCGGCGGCGCGCACCTGCGGATGCAGGATGGCTTCAAGCTTCGAAAGGGCGTCCGCATGGCCAAACACCCGACGGCCCAGCTCACCACGATCAACACCGGCACCCTTTACAACTCCGGGAAACGTCTCGGCCACGGCAGACACCGCAGCCCCACTGGGACCAAGCAGACGGTGAACCTCGGCATCGGCATCGTG
>JAPHTL010000299.1 GCA_026193355.1 Rhodospirillales bacterium | reverse complement strand
TCGACCTTGTGTTTCGGCCTATTCAACCGCACGCACTTCCTGGATTTCGGGGATATAATAACGCAACATGTTTTCGATGCCGTGTTTGAGCGTGGCGCTTGAACTGGGGCAGCCGGAACACGCGCCCTGCATGCGCAGGTAAACGATCCCGTCTTCGAACCCGTGGAAAACGATGTCGCCGCCGTCCTGGGCCACCGCCGGGCGTACGCGGGTATCAAGTAGTTCCTTGATCTGCATGACCACGCCGTCCTCGTCGGCCTGTTCGCCTTCCTGACCGTCGCTTTCGATCACCGGCCTGTTGGCGGTGAAGTGTTCCATGATCACCCCGAGAACCAGCGGCTTCACGGTATCCCATTCCTTGCCTGCGCCCTTGGTGACGGTGATGAAATCGCCGCCAAGGAACACGCCCTCGACACCGTCCAGATCAAAAAGACCGATCGCCAGCGGTGAACGTCCGGCGTCCTCTGCCTTTTCGAAATTTGCCGTTCCCCTGGTCATCACCGGAACGCCGGGAATGAATTTCAGGGTTGCGGGATTGGGCGTCGCTTCGGTCTGAATGAACATGTTTTCCCTCTTTTCGCTGTTCCCGGCGCAACCGGGCAATGGCGACCTTAACAAAGAACCCTACCTAAATGGTGCGTTTTGGCCTTGCAATCAACCCCGAATGTTTACGGACGGAGGAACCCGACAACGTCGTGAACCTCGCGCATGATCGGCTCGGCGATGGCGCGCGCGCGCTCTGCCCCGTCCCGCAAAACCGAATCCACATAGCCGGGGTCGGCCATCAACCGCTTCATTTCTTCCCCGATGGGACCGAGGGAGGAAACCGCAAGATCGGCAAGATGCTGCTTGAAGGTCGAGAACTGCTCACCGCCGTACTTCTTGACGACGTCCTCGACATCGCTGTCCGACAGCGCCGCATAAATGCCGATCAGGTTGGCGGCCTCGGGGCGCCCCGTCATCCCTTCCCTGTCCGTCGGCAGAGGCTCGGGGTCGGTTTTCGCCTTGCGGATTTTCTTGGCGATCTCGTCCGGACCGTCGGTCATGGCGATGCGCGAATATTCGGACGGATCGGACTTGCTCATCTTCTTCGTGCCGTCGCGCAGGCTCATGACACGGGTCGCAGCGCCGAGGATCAGGGGCTCGGGCACCGGGAACAGTTCCGTCTTGAAATCGTTGTTGAACTTCTGCGCGATGTCGCGGGCCAGCTCGATATGCTGCTTCTGGTCCTCGCCCACCGGCACATGCGTCGCCTTGTAAAGCAGGATGTCGGCGGCCATCAGGTTGGGATAGGCATAAAGGCCGACCGAGGCGTTCTCGCGATTCTTGCCCGCCTTTTCCTTGAACTGGGTCATGCGGTTCAGCCATCCAAGCCGCGCGACGCAGTTGAAAACCCAGGCCAGTTCGGCATGCGCCGAGACCTGGCTTTGATTGAAGATGATGTTGGCCTTGGGATCGACACCCGAGGCGATCATCGCGGCGGCGACCTCGCGCGTGCTGGCGGTCAGGGCCGCAGGCTCCTGCCATACGGTGATCGCGTGCATATCGACGACGCAGAAGATGCACTCGAACTCCTTCTGCAACCGGACCCAGTTGCGGATGGCCCCGAGATAGTTGCCGAGGTGCAGGTTGCCTGTGGGCTGTACGCCCGAGAAAATCCTATTCATCGTCCGTCGCTCGATCATGCGGTTCAACGGGCCGGATTTATGGCCCGTTGCGCGCGGTTTGACAACCGTGATTACGCATCGCCCGACGGCGGCGCAGGTGGCGGAAGCGGTTTACGCATCATCGAACGCAATTCACCCACCCTTGCCGCGCCGGTCAGATGGGCGGAAACGGCGAAAACGGCAAGACCGCCTACGACAAGGCCGACCAGCGCAGCGATCCTGATGGCAGGCGCAGCGGCCAGATGCACGGAGAGAGCATCCGCCCCGAACCAGAGCCCGCCCCCCATCACCGCCGAAGCAACCAGTATCCGCGGGAGACGACCGGCAAGGCGGGCATCGATGGTCAGGAACCCACGACGGCGCAGAACGAAGGAAAGAAGGATGACGTTCATCCATGCCGACACCACCGTCGCCATGGCGATTCCCAGATGAAGGAACGGCCCCATCAAAATCAGATTGAGGACCAGGTTGGCCATCATGCACACCGCGGCCACCTTGACCGGCGTCACCGTATCGCCGCGGGCGAAAAAGCCCGGCGTCAGCGCCTTGACCAGCACATAGGCCGGAAGGCCCAGGGCATAGATGGACAGCGCCCCGGCCGTAGCAGCGGCGGCGGCGGCATCGAACGCGCCACGCTGGAACAGCACCGTGATCACCGGGTCGGCGATCAGCGTCAGGGCGATGGCGGCGGGAACGGTGATCAACAGGGCGAACTCCAGCGCCCGGTTCTGGCTGTGCATCGCCGCCACGTCCTCGCCCGCCCTTAACTGACGCGAAAGCAGCGGCAACAGGGCCGTGCCCACCGCCACGCCGACAACGCCCAGCGGCAACTGGTTCACCCGGTCGGCATAAAACAGGAACGAGATAGACCCCGCCGGCAGGAACGACGCGATGATGGTATCGATCAGCAGGTTGACCTGATAGACCCCCGCGCCGATGGCGCCGGGAACGATGCGGCGGATCAAGGTGCGAACATCCGCGGTGAGCCGCGGGCGCGGCAGGCCCGGCCACATGCCTTCGCGCGCGCAATGCCAGCCCAGCCACGCCACCTGCGCAATACCGGCGGTGAATACGCCCCATGCCAGGGCATGGCCGGGGGTTTCGGCCACCTGCGCGAAGCCGAGAACCGCCCCGATCAGGCAGATGTTGAGCAGGATCGGCGTTGCGGCGGCGGCGGCGAAGCGACCCAGCGAATTCAGCACCCCGGCCAGCAGGGAGACCACCGAAATCAGCAGCAGATATGGAAAGGTGATCCGGGTCAGTTGCACGGCCAGATCGAACCTCTGGGGATCGTCCATGAAACCCGGGGCAAAGGCCATCATCGCCCAGGGCATGGACAGTTCCATGACAATCGCAAAGATCATCAGGATCCACATCAACACCGAAAGCGCCTGTCCGGCGAAGGCGCGGGCGACATCGCGTCCGCCTGATTCCAGTTGCCCCGCGAACAGGGGAACAAAGGCGGCGTTGAAGGCGCCCTCTGCGAACAGGCGGCGGAACAGGTTGGGGAACTTGAAGGCGACGAAAAACGCGTCGGCCACCGGCCCGGCGCCAAGCACGGCGGCGACAAGAATGTCGCGGACAAACCCGAGAACGCGGCTCGCCATGGTGTAGCCGCCAACGGTGGCGATGGATCGAAGCAGTGTCATGGACAAGGACGTTAAGGGATCATGGCGACGCGCGCCAGTATCACGCAATCAGGGTACAGCGCTATTCCGCAGCAGCCGATTTCTTTTGCGGTGCGCGTGCGCGCTTTTCTCCCACGGCGATGGCGTTCAGCAGACTTTCGCGGATACGTCGCAGCTTGTCGTCGCTGTCCACCTTCAGCCCGTAGACGTCCTTGATGTAGAAAACGTCGACGACACGCTCGCCATAGGTGGAAATTCTCGCCGAGGCGATTTGCAGGCCGAGCTTCGTAAAGGCCTCCGTCACGTCATGCAGAAGGCCGACCCGATCGCGGGCGTTGATTTCAATCACCGTGTGGGTACGGCTGGCGGCATTGTCGATCAGAACGCGCGGCGGCACTTCGAAGACGCGGGTCCGGCTGGGCATGGCCTTGTCGTGGGCGGCGGCGATCTCCTTATGGGCGCGGACCTTGCCTGTCAGGGTATCCTCGATCCGCTTCAGCAGCGAGGCAAGCTGTCGCTCGTCATTGTAGGCGCTGTGCCGGGCGTCCTGGATGGCGAAGGTATCCAGCGCCATGCCGTTGGCCAGCGTCGTGACCCGCGCATCGACGATGGATGCGCCCGAAAGCGACATCGCGCCAGCCATGCGATGGAACAGGCCGGGGTGGTCGGCGGTGTAGACGGTGACCTCGGTTACGTCATGGTCGGTGTCGTGGCGCACATCGATATGAAGGGCGCGGCCCTCCGATTCGGCCTTGCGGATAATCTCGGCGTGGCGGACCAGCGTATCGAGATCATAGGCCAGCCAGTAAACGCCGCGGCCGCGCGCCAGATGCTCGTCGATCGCATCGCCCGGCCACTTGACCAGACGGCGCGCCACCTCGTCCTTGACGCGGCGGATGCGCATGTCGCGTTCCTCGACCGTGAAGCCGCCGGACAGATGGTCCATCGTGCGGAAATAGAGTTCCCGCAACAGGCCCGCTTTCCACCCGTTCCAGACGGTGGGTCCGACGGCGCGAATGTCGGCCACGGTCAGGACCAGCAGCAGTTTAAGCCGCTCCGGCGATTGCACGGTCGCCGCAAAATCCTGGATCGTCTTGACGTCATCGAGGTTGCGCTTGAAGGCGACGCGACTCATCAGCAGATGGTTTTTCACCAGCCAGCAGACCGTTTCCGTCTCCTCGGCATCAAGGCCGAAGCGCGGACACAGCTTTTTCGCCACTTCCGCGCCCAGCTCCGAATGGTCGCCGCCGCGCCCCTTGGCGATATCGTGCAGCAACACCGCGACATAGAGCGCCCGACGTGACGATACGTCGTGCACCACATTGGTGGAGACCGGCATGTCTTCGGCATAGCGGCCCTGTTCCACCCCGTAGAGGATATCGATGGCGCGGATGGTGTGCTCATCGACCGTGTAGACATGGTACATGTCGTATTGCATCTGCCCGACGACGCGGCCGAAATCGGGAACAAAGCGGCCGAAAACCCCCGCTTCATTGAGCCGTTTGAGCGTTTCCCCCGGGCCCCGCTTCGATATCAGCATGTCGATGAAAAGGCGGTTGGCTTCCGGGTCGCGCCGGAACTTTCCGTCGATCCGTCTCAGGTTGGCGCGCGCCAGACGCAGTGCGTTTGGGTGAATATCCAGATCGTGGCGCTGGGCTTCGCTGAACAGGCGCAGAATCTTTATCGGATCGGCAGCGAAGGCTTCATCGTCCTCGACCGTCAGGCGGTCGCCATCCACGTGGAATCCCTCCACCGTCCGCTTTGCGCCGCCAAGCCAGAACCGGGCAAGGCGCGAGGGTTTCTTTTTCTGCTGATCCTCCAGCACCGCGCAGAGCACCCGGGTCAGATCACCCACCGTCTTGGCGGTGAGAAAATAGTGCTTCATAAACCGTTCGACGCCGCCAAGTCCCTTGCGGTCGGTATATTCCATCCGCTCGGCCAGCGACGTCTGCACATCGAATGTCAGGCGTTCTTCCGGCCGGCCGGCCAGATAGTGCAGGTGACAGCGCACCGTCCACAGGAAGTTTTCCGCCCGCGTGAAGTGTCGGGCGTCTGATGCGCTGAGGACTCCCTTGTCGACAAGGTCCATGACGTCATCGACGCCGTAGAGGTACTTGGCCATCCAGAAAAGGGTTTGCAGGTCGCGCAGGCCACCCTTGCCTTCCTTGATGTTCGGTTCCAGCACATAGCGCGAATCGCCCATCCGTTCGTGGCGCTCGTCCCGCTC
>JAPHTL010000105.1 GCA_026193355.1 Rhodospirillales bacterium | reverse complement strand
TGTCCGGCCGCTTCGCCGCCCTTGAACAACAAGGCGCCCCCCCTCTCGCGCCGCCGCCGACAACCGCACTTGGCGCGCTTCTCAACCACATCACGGTTGGAGCGGATGCAGATACCTTCCAACCCATGAATGTGAACTTTGGGCTTTTTCCTCCGCCGCCCGCCCCAGAGCCGGAAAACGGAAGGAAGGCGCGAAAGCTGCGTGGGAAGGACCGAAAGAAGGCCTACACCACCCGCGCACTGGAGGATCTGGGTGGTTGGCTGGCGCAGCCCCAAAACAGCGGCTGGACGGCATAAGGCTGCGGCGATCATACTGGGGGCGACGAACAAGGCAATTGGCGATCAAGGCGTTTCACGCCGAACGCCAGGAGAAACCTGCCATGACCATCAACCCGTCGCCCTTTCGCAGCGTAGACGGCGTCACCTACATTGATATCAGGCTCAGCCGCATTCAGCAGCTGTTCAACTCGTTCGACCCGGCCCCTTTCAACGAAAAGGATATCGACAAGGACGCAGAAGCCTACATCGTCGGATCGATGCGGGAACTCCCGCCTTCAACAAATGTCAGGCTGGCCATTCATCTTCCTCCAGATCAGGCGGAAGAAACCGCCAGAATGGAACCTGGCGAAGCCATCCGGAATTACTTCTCGTACAGGCTGTGGGTGGAACGCGAATCACTTCGCGAAGTGCTAAGCAACGGCTGGATATCATTGGCGATCGGCTTGATTTTCCTGATTTTCTGCGTCACCGTCCGCGAAATAATCCTGTCTTTGCAGCCGGAACCATCCATGCTGATCGAAGTCATCGCCGAAGGCGCACTGATATCCGGCTGGGTGGCGATGTGGCGGCCGATACAGACGTTTCTCTATGACTGGCGGCCCATACGCAGGCGTTGCGCAATACTGGAACGCCTTGCCGCCATTGACGTGGATATCATGGCGGAAAGCAGACCGGGGCCGTTTTGATGCCGCTTATTTCCCGATGAATGCTTCCATCAGGTCGGCAACGTCCTCGGCGTACAGGTCGCGGAAGAAGTGATCAGCGCCCTGAATGACCTCGAAACGTAACGTTTCCCCCTGTAACGGCGGAACGCGCTCTTCCAGCCCCTTCACCACCGTATCCGCCGACCCTGCGACCACCAGAACCGGTTTTTTGATACGCGGCAGAAGCGTCGGCGTATCCATACGCTCGTCGGGTTCGTAGTAGCTGACGAAGGCATCCGCACTCACCGCCGCGCTTTCGCAATAAACGAAGTCCGTCTTGTCGAGGATTTCCGCCCCCTTCCCCGCGGCGACAAGCCCCTTTGCCTTTTCAAGGACAGGGGCAAGCGGCTTTTTGTAGCGACTTTCATAGCCCTTCCTGGCGTATTCGGGACTCCATGTGGAGGGCGCGACAAGAACCACCGTCGATACCACCGGATCGTCCCTTTCCGCGACAAACCATGCGGTCTGGTTGCCGCCTCTTGAATGGCCGAGCAAGGCGACATTCGTCGCCCCCTGCCCCTTGAGCCACAACAGCCACGCCCCGATCTCGTCAAGGGCATCCGTATGGCGGTGCCTGTGAGGCGTGGCGCAATCGTACATGCCGCTGCGATTGTCGAGGCCAAGGCTCAGTGTGATCGCAAGGCTGCTGAACCCGCGCGACGCCATGGTTTCCTGTAACACCGCCATGATCTCCATCCCGCCGTGAGCAAGGGTTCCATGGGTCATCAGGATCACGCCGTCGGCCAGCGATTTTCCGTCCGCCATCACCCGGTTGGCGTTGAGGGTCAGCCCATCGTGGCCGATCTTCACCGTCTCCGCGTGCGATGGTGATGCGGCAAGGGCGACGAGGGCCACAAGCGCGGCGAAAAACCTGTTCATAGTCCGAACCTCCCCGGTAGTAGCTGACCGGTCAGTAACGGTGTCGAAACGCCGCAACAGCCAGCCTTATCTTGCGTCCTGTTCCCCCATTACCATGCCTGAGGGCAAAGGGATTGTAACGAACCCGTGAAAGTTCCTTCATATACGCATCGGCAAGTGTCGCGTGCAACAACGCCGGGATGGCGGAATCGGGGACATCACGCCGGATGGCCCGCGCCGCCTTCAAGCGCACAGCGGCTTCGTCGGTAATTTGTTCCACGGCCCGCTGCAACGCGGGCGTAGCCCGCGTTGCCATGACATCCTTCATATCAAGCCCTGCATTGGTGACGAGGCTTTCGGGCAGAAAGCTGCGCCCCTGCCGGGCATGGTGCGGTATCGCCCGCATGAGGCCGATCAGCGCCCAGGCGATCCCAATGTCATGGGCGGCGGTAATCGCCGCCTCCTCTGCCGCCCCAAGCACCTCCAACGCCAGTTCCGTCAACGTCGATGATGTCGCCACGGCGTACGTATTCAACGCATCGATATCGGAGAAAGGCGCGTCATCCATATCCCGCTCACGGCCATCGATCAGGCGATCCAACCGATCGCGAGCGATTGAATGCCGCTGAATGGCGCAGGCCAACGCCTCGGCCACCATGTGGTGGGGTGGTTTCCCCGCATAGGCCGCATCGATCGCATCGCGCCACCATTGCAGGCGGATCTGGCCGAGAATCGGTTCGGAAACGCTTTCCCTCGCCCGCGCAATCTCTGAATTGAAGGCATATAGGGCAAAGAGGTTTTCATTTCGGGATTCGGGCGCGAACAATCCGCACAGAAAACGGTCATTGTCGAATCGTCGAACCTGCTCGGCGCAGTAGGAAAGTTGCATTCGTCCCAATCCGTTTCCTTCGGATACGATACCGCCATAGTAGCGCAGGCGGGCGTTATGCCATATATGGGACCGAACGCAAGGAAACGGCAACCCGAACGAAAGCGACGCATGGGCGACGGGAAGAAGGCCAAGGATGAAAGTTTCCCGGTGGCGATGTCCGTCCTTCCGGCCGAAAAGCGCCGCCATGTCGCCGCTTTCTATGCTTTCGCCCGCGCTGCGGACGATGTTGCCGACGACCCGACACTCGGCGAAAGTGACAAGCTGAACGCCCTGGACGCGATGGAAGCCGTCCTGACGGGCGCGATAGAACCCGAAGAGGGACAAAGGGGCGCTGCTCTCCTGCGTAAGACCCTTGCCCAGACGGGTATCGACCCGCAATGCGCCCGCGACCTTATCGCGGCATTCCGCATCGATGCATCGAACACCCCCATGGAAACATGGAATGATCTTCTGAATTACTGCTCGCTGTCCGCAGCGCCCGTCGGCCGGTTTCTGTTGGCGCTGTTCGGCGAACACGATCCGCTGGCCATCAAGGCGTCAGATTCGCTCTGCGCCGCCCTTCAGGTGGAAAACCACCTGCAAGACTGCCGCAGTGACTTCCAACAACTTGGCCGTATCTATCTTCCGGAACAGTGGTTCAGGGAAATGGCCGTGCGCCCCGACGCGCTTGGCAAGCCGATGGCGCAGGGTCAGATCAGGGCCCTTCTGGACAGGGCGCTCGACGGTGTCGATCAACTGCTGATCGAGGCGCTTGCCCTGCCCGGCAGCATTTCCAACCGTCGCCTGCGCATTCAGGCCGCAACCACCCTGTCCTGCGCCGAACGTTTGGCGATGCGCCTGCGAGACAACGACCCCCTTGCCGACCACGTTGGCCTGTCGCGTTGGGACTGGGCCGTGAGCATCCTGCGCGGCCTTCTTGCCGGAGCGACCCGATGACAACGGACGGAACCACGCAAAGGGACGATGCCGTCACCGTGCAAAGTGAGGTCAAGGCGGCGGGAAGCTCTTTTTACTGGGCGATGCGCCTTCTGCCGCCCGACAGGCGCGAGGCCATGTTTGCGATTTATTCGCTGTGCCGGGAACTTGACGACATCGCCGATGGCGATGAAGCAGCGGAAAGCAAGCTTGACCGCCTTGGTGCATGGCGCGAAGCGATCAAAACCCTGCCCATCGGCGTATCCGCAAGCCCCGTTGTACGAAGCCTGTCGCGCGCCACCATACGGCATAACCTTCCATCGGTTGAATTCGAAGAATTGATCAAAGGCATGGAGACCGATGCCAGAGGCTCCGTTTGCGCCCCTTCCATGAAAGAGCTGATGGGCTACTGCCGACAGGTTGCGGGAAGCGTGGGGTTGCTGTCGATCGCCGTTTTCGGTCGCTCCGACCCGGCGGCCCAACGTTTCGCCATCAAGCTGGGCGAGGCCCTGCAACTGACCAATATTCTTCGCGATATTGAAGAAGACGCCGGTCGTGGACGTCTTTATCTGCCGGAAGAATGCTTGCACGATGCTGGCGTCGTGGGCCGCGCACCGTTGACCGTCATTAAGGACCCGCACCTTCCCAAAGCCTGCGAAGCCATTGCCGCCCTGGCGGAAAGCAGGTTTTCCGAGGCCGAAGCCGCCCTTGGAGAAGGCGGAACGCACGGGTTGCGCCCCGCAAGGATCATGATGACCGTCTATCGTCGGTTGCTCGGCAGGCTTCGCCGTCGCGGATGGGATCGATTGGATGAACCGGTTCGCATCCCGTCATGGGAACGCGCGTGGATCGCACTACGCCATCTGGTCTCAGATCGGCCGTGAACAAGGCAACCGGACAGTCCGTCCACATCGTCGGCGCGGGCCTTTCCGGGTTGGCCGCAGCAGTGGCGGCAACCGAAGCCGGCCACAGGGTCGTGCTCCATGAATCCGCCAAACAAGCCGGAGGGCGCTGCCGGTCGTTCGAAGACGCGAAAACCGGGCGGCTGATCGACAACGGCAGCCACTTGATGCTTGGGGCCTATCACGAGACCCTCGCCTATGCGCACACCATTGGCGGCGACAAGGGCCTTCACATAATGGATGCTGCGGCCTTCCCCTTTCGTGACATGGCGGACGAGACATCATGGACCGTCAGGCCGAGCGGCGGACGACTTCCATGGTGGGTGTTCTTCAGTGAACGCAGAATTCCCGGAACCTCATGGATTTCCTACCTGCGCGATACATGGAAACTGATGGGTGCCGGGCCTTCGGAAACCGTAACAGACCGCATCAACCCGAACGGGCCGCTGTTCGAACGCCTGTGGCGACCGTTGACGCTGGGTGTTCTCAACACGCCGCCCGAAGAAGCCTCGGCAACCCTCCTGTGGCGCGCGTTGCAACGCACCCTTCTGGCAGGGGAGAGGGATTGCCGCGCCATGATCGCTCACGAAGGCCTTGGGCCGGCCCTGATTGATCCGGCCGTCCGTTTTCTGGAGAAAGCCGGAGTGGAAATTCGTTTCGGACAACGCCTTGAATCGCTGGATCTTTCAGGGGGTCGGGCGCAGCGGCTCGATTTCGGCGAAAAGGGTGTCGATGTGTCAGGCGCGTCCGTCATTCTGGCCCTTCCCGCCCCGATCGCATCGGCAATCGTTCCCGACCTGACCACACCCGACAGGCATAACCCGATCATCAATATCCACTACCGGACAGATGGAAAGGCGCTCCTTCCCGGTGGGACGGCTTTTCTGGGCCTGACGGGCGGCATGGCGCAGTGGCTGTTCGTTCGCAACGACGTCGTATCGGTGACGATCAGCGCTGCTGACGACCTGATCGATTTGGGCGCAGATGATATTGCCGCCATGATCTGGAACGAGACACAACAGGCGATGGGCCTTTCACAAACCGCTATCCCACCGTTCCGGGTAATCAAGGAACGTACCGCCACATTCGCCCAGACACCCGAACAGGTCAGGCGCAGGCCAGCACCACGTACGAATTGGGACAACCTTTATCTGGCCGGGGACTGGACGGATACGGGGCTTCCCGCATCGGTCGAAGGCGCTGTCCTGTCAGGAAAAACCGCCGCCGGATTGACCACAACCGGCGATTGACAAATAATCAAAAAAACCGGATTTACCCCTTCATTTTTCCGGGTAACGCCCCTATTTCTTGGAAGCATTCCATTTTTCCCTTTTCACGCCACAAGAGAGGCAATCAAATGGCTTTTGAACTTCCTTCCCTTCCCTACGCCCAGGACGCCCTTGCGCCGCACATTTCCGCGGAAACGCTCGACTTCCATCACGGCAAGCACCACAACACCTATATCGTAAACCTGAACAACCTTCTGGGCGATGCCGCTGGCAGCAGCGATGCGGACCTCGAAAAGGTCATCATGGATTCCGCCGGGGATGCCTCAAAGGCGGGTGTTTTCAACAATGCGGCCCAGATCTGGAACCATACGTTCTACTGGAATTGCATGAAGCCAAACGGCGGCGGCAAGCCGACTGGCGACCTGGCCGCCAAAATCGATGCGGCCTTCGGCAGCTATGACAAGTTCAAGGAAGAGTTCAAGAACGCCTGCGTCACCCAGTTCGGGAGCGGCTGGGGCTGGTTGGTCGTCGAAAACGGCGCCCTGAAAATCACCAAGACCCCGAACGCCGACACCCCGATGGCGCACGGCCAGACGGCCCTTCTGACCTGCGATGTGTGGGAGCACGCCTACTACATTGATTTCCGGAACCGTCGCCCCGACTACGTGGAAACCTTCCTCAACCACCTGGTCAACTGGGATTTCGTCGCCAAGAACCTTGCCGACGCTGGCTGACGGAACTAAAAGCCCCGATGGCCCCGCGCAGGCGGGCGCCTGGAACACATGGAAAGCGGCGCGAAGCACTACGCGCCGCTTTCCTTTTGTGACGACCAGAGGGAACAGCT
Source organism: Rhodospirillales bacterium (assembly GCA_026193355.1). Classification (GTDB taxonomy): domain Bacteria; phylum Pseudomonadota; class Alphaproteobacteria; order Rhodospirillales; family JAPHTL01; genus JAPHTL01. The sequence continues at coordinate 6,699 of JAPHTL010000105.1, read as the reverse complement.
TGCTAATCACCTCTTACGGGGAATACTGTTTCAGGTAACGCCATCATGATGAAAAGAGCCAATGCCAGGCAAACTGGAATTCGAACCGTCCTCACAAAAAGTCCTTGCTGTATCCAACCATCAGGCCCTGGGACGGGCGCTGGAAATCATGCTCAAGGCCGTCGGTTTCGGAACGATTGAAATCGTTGCTCCAGTCGATGTCTGCGAGCGGGTGGGCAAAATGAAGAAGAAGCCTGACTTCATCTTGTTCACACAGGATTATCTGATGAGCCCCATGCAGGAAAAGTTAGCCGCTGGCTGTCCCTGCACCGGCAAGAACACATGCGACAAGGCGCTAATCGTGATGCTGTTGCGCCAACAGCAATCGGAGAGTGTGATCACCTCGAAAGAGATGGGATTCGACGACATCGTCTTTGCCGATGCGTCACTGCAAAAAATGTACGGAATCATTGAAAAGGTCTATCTGCGCCATCAGTCGCTCTAGACCGGATGAATTCTTGGGGATTGGGATGAAAGATATCGTTGAAAGGCTGCGCGACATCGATGAGGACAGCCTGATCATGAATGTCCTCCGTGACTGTATGGACGCCGCGGATGAGATCGACCGTTTGCGACAGGAGTGCGCCTCCAAGAAACAAGCCCTCAAGGAGATCAAGAAGATGGTTGTCTCGGAGGAAAAGAGATCCTGACATCCCTTAAAAAGGGCAGGCGGACGTTTCCTCATTATCCATCGAGTGCTCAACAGTAATTACGAGACGCGGGCCCATCGCCGGGATTTTCATTCTATGGCGATCAAGGCTGCGGCGGCATCGCGCCCTTCCGTCATCAATACGCTGTAGGTTCTGCATGCCGCGCCGGTATCCATCCATTCAAGGGCGACACCGGCGGTCGCAAATGCGGCACGAATTTCCGCGGGCGGCGGGACAAATCGCTCACCGCAACCAACCACCAGAATATCGATTCCACTGGCGCGATTCAGAATGATGCGGAGGGCATCAAGCGTGATATCCGGTGACGCCGGGATATCCCAGGCCATCGTCTCTTCGGGGAAAACAATGATCGATCCATCGTAGCGAACACCCGAAACGCGGAAACCACCACCACCGTAACCATGTACGAGCTGCTTTCCGGCCGGAACAATGGGGGTGATGTCGAGGCTCATATGATCCGCTCCTGACGCTGGGTTCGGCCAGACGGCGTTTTTTCAGACGTCCTGCCCCCTTTATAACCTCGGGACCGCGATCAGGCTGCGCCCTCGGGAGCCTCATCCACGCCTTCACCCTCTCCGCCATTGTCATGCGACGTGCGACGGACGCTCAGGTACATCAGGATCGGCACCGCCACGCAAATCGACGAATAAGTGCCGACGACGATGCCCCAGATCATGGCGAAGCTGAACCCGCTGATCACCTCGCCGCCAAGGAAATAAAGGGAAAACAGGGCAAGAAGTGTGGTGAACGACGTCATCAACGTCCGCGACAGGGTTTCATTGATGCTCATGTTCAGGAGTTCGGCCAGATCCATCTTCTTGTATTTGCGGAGGTTTTCCCGCACCCGGTCGAACACGACCACGGTATCGTTGATGGAATAACCGGCAATGGTCAGAACCGCCGCCACCGTTGAGAGGTTGAATTCCATCCCCGTCAGGGCGAAAACGCCGATCGTCGCGATGACGTCATGCACCAGGGCGATCACGGCGCCCACGCCGAACTGCCACTCGAAACGGAACCAGATGTATATAAGAATCGCCAAAATCGCCGCCGATACGGCGTAAACGCCATTCAAGAACAGCTCTTCACTGACCTTGGGTCCGACGAACTCCGTCCGGCGGTACTCGATGCCCTCGCCGAGCGCCTCCTTCACCTTGCCGACGGCCGCCTGCTGCTCCTTTTCCTCGCCATCCTGGCGCTGGATATTGATGAGCACCTCTTCGGGCTCGCCGAATTCCTGCAGGGAAACGTCGCCAAGGCCTAGCCCCGAGATTTTCTCGCGCATGGCCCCGATATCCGCAGGCCCCTGGGTGCGAACCTCCAGAAGGATCCCCCCCTTGAAGTCAATTCCGTAGTTCAATCCGTTCTTCGCAAAGATGCCGACGGACGCCAGAACGAGCAGCAGGGAGAACCCGAAGAATATCAACCTCTTGCCGACGAATCCGAGGTTGGTGCCTGCAGGAATAAGACTGATTCTGTTCATGGATCGGCCCCTAGATACTCAAGCTTTGTGGACGCTTGCGCCGCACCCAGAACGAAACCAGCATCCGGGTAAACAAGGTGGCCGTGAACATTGACGTTGCGATGCCGATGGCCAGTGTAACAGCAAAGCCCCGAACCGGACCGGAACCGAATTCGAAAAGAAGTACGGCGGCGATCAGCGTTGTCAGGTTGGCGTCGATGATCGTCGTGATCGCACGGCTGTAGCCGGAATCGATGGCCGAAATCGGCGTGCGCCCTGCCCGCAGTTCTTCACGGATGCGCTCGAAGATGAGCACGTTCGCATCGACAGCCATACCGATCGTCAGAACAATGCCCGCGATGCCGGGAAGGGTCAGGGTTGCCTGAAGCAGCGACAAAGAACCGATGATCAGGGTGATATTAACCAGCAGCGCAATATCGGCCAGCGCGCCAAAAAACCTGTAGACGACCGCCATGAAGACGATGACCAGCACCAGACCAATCGTGCTGGCGATCTTGCCCGCCTCGATCGAATCAGCGCCCAGCCCCGGCCCGACCGTTCTTTCCTCAAGAATCGTCAACGGTGCGGGAAGCGCGCCAGCGCGCAGCAACAACGCCAGATCCTGGGTTTCCTGAACCGTATAGCGACCGGAAATAACACCGCTCCCGCCGAGGATAGCCTCACGGATAACCGGGGCGCTGATGACTTTGCCGTCAAGAACGATGGCCAGCAGACGATTGACGTTGTCGCGGGTCACATTGCCGAAACGCTTGCCGCCAACGGAATCGAAGCGGAAGGTCACGACGGGTCCGGAATCCTGAAACGAAGGCTGTGAATCGACAAGGGACTCACCGCTGACCATCACGCGCTTGCGCACGACATACATGCGCGGCGTGCCATCGGCCTCCATCTCATTGGCGGACGGCATAAGAACGGAGCCGGGTGGCGCCCTTCCGGACTTGACCTCGGCCAGATCCGCCTTGTGATCGACCAGATGGAAGCTCATCTTCGCGGTCTTGCCGAGAAGCCGCTTGATACGTTCGGGATCGTCTATACCGGGAAGCTGAACCAGAATGCGGTCTTCGCCCTGACGAACGATCGTCGGTTCGCGTACGCCGGTTTCATCGATCCGGCGGCGGACAATCTCGATCGACTGGTCAACCGCCGATGTGATCCGCGCCTTGAGCGCCTGTTCGGTGAAATGTACGGTGATCAGACCCTCTTCGCCCACGTCGACGACGATATCGTCGTCCATATCGCGAATTAATTTGGCGGCATCTTCGATTCGCCCGGCATCGCGAATGGAGACTTCCGCCGATTTTTCGTTAACGGCAAGGCCACGATAGCCGATATCCGCCTTGCGCAACTCAATGCGCATGGAATCGACGATTGCGGCAAATCTTTCACGGATTACGGCGCCGATCTCGACCTCCAGAAGCAGGTGCGATCCGCCCTGAAGATCAAGTCCCAGACTGATCTGTTTCTTTGGAAGCCAGTCCGGGGCCGATTCCAGATCCTTGGCCGGAAAAAGGTTGGGCGCAGCGAACGCCATGCCAAGCAGGCACACGGCCGAAACCAGAATGATCTTCCATTTCGCGAAATAAAGCATGGTTCGACCGCCGTTAGCCTCAGACCTATTTCTTGCCGCCGCCCAGAAGGCTCTTCAGTTTGCCCGCAGGTGTCGAAGCGGCTGCCGGCGTTTCGGCATTGCCCTTATCGTCGGCATCGGCCTTTTCCTTGGAATCGGAATCGCCGCCACCGGAAACAGGCTCGGTCTTTGCAAGGTTCTCGGCGATCATCGAACGACGGACCCGGACCTTGATGCCTTCGGAAATCTCGACCTGAACCTCATCATCGTTGATCACCTTGGTGACCGTCCCGATGATCCCGCCGCCAGTGACGATCTTGTCACCGCGCCGAACCGCCGAAAGCATCGCCTTGTGTTCCTTCATCTTCTTTTGCTGAGGACGAATCAGCAAAAAATAGAAAACGACGAAGATCAGAACCAGCGGCAGAAGACTCGCAATGCCAGACGCGGCATCGCCGCCTGGCGCGGCCTGCGCAAATGCCGGAGAAATGAACATGTGGAAAACTCCAATCTTTCAAAATACCGTTGGCCCTGCACCGATCGCGGACAGGTCGTCAAAACCGGCCGAACCGAAGCGAATGCTTGCCGCCGAAGCCAGCCGGACTATAGCGATACGGGGCCGTCTTGCAAACGTTTCTCGCGCCCGATCCGTTGACGCGGTTACCCGTCGTGGTAATTTGGACTTCATGACCGTCTGGTGAGGATTCCCCGGCGGGTTCTTGAAGGGGAAAGAATGAGCGATACGGAACTGCGAAATCTTCTTGAACGGATCGCCGACGCTCTGGAGCGCGCAGCTCCGACGAAGGCACGCACGGCAGATCTGAGCGGCGCGGACGCTTTTGTCTGGCATGCCGAGGGCGGGTGGCTGGAACCCGTTTCCAGGGTGAATCGGGTCGATATCGCCCTTCTGAAGGGTATCGACCGCCAACAGGACATTCTTCTCGACAACACCAGACTATTCGCCAATGGATTGCCGTCCAACAACGCCCTTTTGTGGGGGGCGCGAGGGACGGGTAAAAGTTCACTGGTCAAGGCAGCCCATGCCGCGGTCAACGCCGAACGACCGGGATCACTTTTGCTTGTTGAGATCCATCGCGAAGACATCCCCTCCCTGCCCCAGTTGCTGGCCATCCTGCGCGGTTCTGATCGGCGTTGTGTGCTGTTCTGTGACGACTTGTCCTTTGACGGGCAGGATGCGGCGTACAAATCGCTGAAGGCGGTGCTGGAGGGCGGCATTGAGGGCCGCCCGGATAATGTGGTGTTCTACGCCACGTCGAACAGACGCCACCTGATGCCCCGCGACATGATCGAAAACGAGCGGTCCTCCGCGATAAATCCGGCAGAGGCGGTCGAGGAAAAGGTTTCCCTTTCCGACCGATTCGGGCTTTGGCTCGGGTTTCATAACTGTGACCAGGAAACCTATTTCGCAATCGTTGAGGGATACGCCGCACATTACGGCCTCGACATGCCGGTCGATGAATTGCGGGCGGAAGCCAATGAATGGGCGGTTACCCGCGGCGCACGTTCCGGGCGCGTCGGGTGGCAATTCATTCAGGATCTGGCCGGAAGGTTGGGCAAGGCGCTGAGTTAAAGGCAAACAGGGTTGGATACGGGGGGGAGCAAGCAATGAGGACACTGGCGGTCGTCAACCCCCATTCCGGCAATGACCGCGCAGGACGGGACTGGCCTGAAATCAAATCCCGCCTTGCCGACGCCATTGGCCCCTTCGATACAAAACTGACGACGAAGACCGGGGAAGGCATCCCTCTGATCCGTGAGGGGGTCGCGGCCGGATACAAGCGCATCATTGCTGTCGGCGGCGACGGCACGGCGAACGAGGCCGTTAATGGCATGCTTGCCGATGACGGATCGCCGATATCCGAAGACGCCGTACTGGGAATCATCAACCACGGAACGGGAAACGACCTGCGCCGCAGCTTGTCGATCGAAGCAGGTCCCGAGGCCGCCATCGCCGCAATTGCGGAAGGACACATCGGTCGTTTCGATATCGTCCGATCCGAATTCTTCAGCTTCGACGGGCAACCTGTATCCCGGTTGTTCGTCAACGACACGACGATCGGACTTGGCGGCCGGGTCGCCAGAATCGTCAACAAGGGCACCCACGGCACGGCTCCGCTGAAATCAGTCAGCGGCAAGCTGGCCTTTTACTGGGCGACGCTCGTTGCGGTTTCAACCTATCGGGAGCCAATGGTCCGCATCGAAGTCGACGGAACGCTGACACACGACGGGCCGGTTACCGTCGCCGCCGTTTGCAATTCACGCCACCTCGGCGGTGGAATGTTCATGGCGCCCCATGCAAAAACGGACGATGGCGTTATCGATCTTGTGGCGGCCGGGGGCTACGGACTGCTTGGCGTGATTGGAATATTTCCCAAGCTTTACAAAGGCACACACCTTGGCCAGCCCCGTGTTTCGTCCCGCTCCGGGGGACACATCACAATGGAAACGCAGGACGAGGTCTGGATCGAGATGGACGGGGAATCGCCCGGCAAACTGCCCGCCAGCTTCCGTGTCATCCCCGGCGCATTGCGGATGTTCTGCGCGAAACCTTCGATTTAACCCAGATAGCGGGTTGGATCGACCGCCTGCTTTCCCTTGCGCAATTCGAAGTGCAATTGCGGCGAAGAAACCGTTCCACTGCTGCCAACCCGGGCGATCACCTGCCCCTTCGAGACCTTGTCCCCCCGTTCGACCAACAGTTTCTCGGAGTGTGCATAGGCCGTCACCCACCCGTCTGCATGGCGGACCAGCAAGAGATTGCCGAAGCCACGCAATTCATTTCCCGCATAGGCGACGACCCCCTCCTCCGCAGCGCGCACCGGTGTCCCGCGCGGCGCGGCAATATTGATCCCGTCGTTGTGCAGGCCCTTCGCCTTCGGCCCGAATCCGGAAATCACCCTGCCCTGAACAGGCCATGC
>JAPHTL010000048.1 GCA_026193355.1 Rhodospirillales bacterium | reverse complement strand
TTCCCAAAGGAGCCGGCCCATGCGGAAGAGGAATTCGTCTCGCCCCTCAGGGCCTATGACAACGTCATCATATCGCCCCATGTCGGCGGCAGCACACAGGAAGCCCAGGCCAGCATCGGCGGCGAGGTCGCCGACAAGTTGATCAAGTACAGCGACAACGGATCGACCCTTGGCGCGGTCAACTTCGTCGAGGTTTCCCTGCCCATGCATGCGCCGGGCGTCACCCGCTTCCTGCATGTTCATCGCAACGTTCCCGGCGTTATTTCGTCGATCAACGATATTCTGTCGCGGCGCAAGCTCAACATCGGCGCGCAATACCTGCGCACCGACGGCGAGATCGGTTACGTTGTGGCGGACGTGGATGCGGAGCTGGAGGAGGGGATGGGCATTCGGCGCGAACTGGCGGACATTGAAGGCACCATCCGCGCCCGTTTCCTGTTCTGAGGGAGGGCTGAAACGAACCGGCCGCCTATTTCCGGTCGGCGTAGGGGTTCTTCCCCTTGCGCATGGTCAGGCGCAAAGGCACGCCGGGCATGTCAAAATCATCGCGGAGCGCGTTCGCCAGATAGCGCAGATAGCTTTCCGGCAGATCTTCGGGCGTACTGACGAACAGGATGAAGGTTGGCGGTCGCGCCTTCGCCTGTGTCATGTAACGGATTTTGATGCGGCGTTTCGCCTTGCCGAGCGGCGGCGGGTGATGTTCGAGAATGCTTTCCAGCCAACGGTTGATCCGGGCCGTTGAAATCCGCCGGTTCCACACATCGTAGGCCTTGGTCACGGCCGGAAGCAGCTTCCCGACGTCCTTGCCGGTCAGGGCCGAAAGCGTGATGACGGGTATGCCGCGCACCTGCGGCAGAGATTTCTCCAGCCGGTCGCGAAGACGGCGCATGGCTTCCTCGCGATTTTCCACCATGTCCCATTTGTTGACAGCCAGGATCAGGGCGCGCCCTTCATCAATCACCAGCCGCGCGATGGTCAGGTCCTGCTTTTCAAGCATGTCCGCCGAATCAAGAACCAGAACGACGACATGGGCGAAACGGATGGCGCGCAGGGTGTCGGCCACGGACAGGCCCTCGATCTTGTCGATCACCCTGGCCTTGCGCCGCATGCCCGCCGTATCGATCATGCGGACGGGTCGGCCCTTGTAGGTCCATTCGACGGAGATGGAATCGCGGGTGATGCCGGCCTCCGGTCCCGTCAGCATCCGATCTTCGCCAATCAGGCGGTTGATCAGGGTTGACTTGCCGACGTTCGGGCGTCCGACGATGGCCATTTGCAGGGCATGCGTCTCATCGTCGCCGTCGGCATTGTCACCATCTTCGTCTTCAGGGTGATCGTATTCGATGAGCGCGTCATAAAGATCGCCCATGCCCTCCCCGTGTTCAGCCGATATCGGCAGCGGCTCCCCAAGGCCAAGCGAAAACGCCTCCATGCGTCCCGCTTCACCGCCACGGCCTTCGCACTTGTTGGCGACCACCACCACCGGCGTTGGCTGTGTGCGCAGCCAGGCAGCGAAATGCTTGTCCAGTGGGGTAATGCCGCTGCGCGCATCGATCAGGAACAACGCCACATCGGCGCGTTGCAGGGCTTGTTCCGTCTGGATGCGCATGCGCGCTTCCAGGCTTTCGTCGAATGCGTCCTCAAGACCTGCCGTATCGAAAACCCTGAATTTCAGGTGCGCGATCTGGCCCTCGCCTTCGCGCCGGTCGCGGGTCACCCCGGGCGTATCATCAACGATCGCCAGACGCTTTCCGACCAGACGGTTGAACAATGTCGATTTGCCCACGTTGGGGCGTCCGACGATGGCCACTGTGAACGTCATCGTTTTCTCTCGAAGAAAGGGGCGCTGGCTTTCCGGCTCAGCGGTAGGCGACCATATCGCCGTTGTCGGACTGGAAGAACAGCGTCTTTTCTGCGGTGATCGGCGCGACGGTCACGCCGTCGGGCAGTTCCACCTGTCCGAGAACGCGTCCTGAATAGGGCGAAACCGCCAGGGCGCGCCCGTCGGAACCCGCAACGATCAGCCGGTCACTGACCAGAACGGGACCCGTCCAGAGAATGGGGCCTTCCTTGTCCTCGGGGTCCTCAAAACGCGGCAGGCTGCTGATCCAGTAAACGCGGCCATCCTTCCTTGAAAGGCAGACCAGTTCCGATTCCGTGGTGAGGAGGTAGACGTAGTCTCCGGCCACCCAGGGGGCTTCAAGGCCACCGATTTCCTTGTCCCAGACCCTTCGGCCCGTCCGCAGGTCGATCGCCGCCATCAGGCCGCTGTGGCTGACTGCGAAAACAAGGCCCCGGTCGATGACGGGGCGGCCGCGGATGTCGGCCAACGAGGCCAGGGGATCGTTGCGCCGTTTGGCGGTGAGGTTGTCGTCCCAAAGGGGGCGTCCGTTTTCAACCTTGAACGCGATGATTTCACCGGACGGGAAGGCGGCGACGACCACGCCGGAATCAACGGCCGGGCTTCCGCGCCCCAACAGGCTGGCGCCTTCCGCGACGCCGTCATGTCGCCATAGCTCGTTGCCATTACGCGCATCAAGCGCGGAGAAAATGTTATCAACGGTCGATACAAAGAGGCGATTGCCGCGAACCGTCGGCGCCGAGCGCATCGGCGCGGACATGTCTTTCTTCCAGACAATCTCGCCGGTTTCGGCTTTCAGGGCGAAGACCTTGGCGAAGCCGGTGGCGACAAAAATAATTCCGTCTTCGTGGGCAAGACCGCCACCAAAGTGTCCGTCATCGTTTTCCGGCATCAGTTCAACCCGCCAGATGCCTTTGCCTGATTGCAGGTCGAAGGCGGAAATCGTCGCCTCTGTATCCATGGTGAACAGGCGTCCGCCGGCCGCGATCGGCGCTGTTGTTAATTTGACTTCATCGTCTGCGCCCTGACCGATGCTCAGTGTCCATGCGCGCACGAGATTTTCACTTACCTCGATGTGGTGCATCGCGTGGTTGGCGTAACCGCCATCCTGCGGCCATTCGGGATTCGGCGTGGGCGGCGGCAGCAGGATTTCGTGCCCCGCCAGTTCGCTGTCGGGGGTCAGCGTCCGTTCATGAAGCAGGACAGAGATACGGTCGCCGGGAAGCGGCGTTTCCACTTCGCCGAACCATGTGTCGCAGGCCGAAAGGGTCAGCGTCACAAGGAAGACCGTCGCAATCCGTTTCATACCGTCAATCCTTCCCCTGATTCCGCCCTCAACCGCCGAGCGTTTCCAGCATTTCCGTTGCACGACTGCGCACACCCTGCGGCGCCGCGGCGTCACCGGAAAGCCCGGTGAAAAGTTCTTTCGCCCTTGCGATGTCGCCGGTCTTGTGGGCGATGAAGGCAAGAAGTTCACGGGCGCTGAACCGCCATGGTCCGGCGCCGTCCGCCAATGGGGCAAGGCGGTTGACCAGCGAAGGACTTTCCGCCGTGTCCATCCCCTGCAACGCGCCAAGAATCGTCGCCAGTTCGCGATAGGTACCCTCGACTCCGCTGTCGTCCGCTATTTCAAGGAAGGCGATGCTGGCGGCGTTCCTGTCGCCGCCATCGGCGATCAGGGCGGCTTCGCGAAACCGCGCCAGCATCCCGTATCCGCCATCACCGCCGTTATCGACGGCGATTCCTGCAAATGCGTCTTTCGCCGCTGCGGCCTGCCCCTGTACGGCCATTCTTTCCGCCGAGGCGAACCTCTCGCCAAGTTCCGTCCGGGTGTTCATATCCCATGTGCGCCAGCCCTGATATCCGGCGACGACAAGGATGATCAGGGTGACTGTGCCGATGACGTAGGAGCCATAAGTTTTCCACAGCTTCCGCATCTGCTCGTTGCGCAGTTCCTCATCGACTTCTCGAATGAAGCTGTCGTTCGTCTGGTCAGCCACGGATGTCTCCTAACCCATTGGGAAAATTGCTGCTTCGGCACAGTGTCACGCAATGCGCCGGTAAGATAGCTTGGTGGCGGTGCGAACGCAAACGTCCTGAATCCGGGGGCTCAGTCCTGACGCCACTTGATGGAGCAGCCCATGCTGGCGTTTTGCTCCGCCGGCCCCTTTCCGGTTCGGGAAACCCCCATCATGGCGCCAAAAAGTTCGCGCCGCGCATCGGGTTCGCCTGGCGCTTTTCCCGATGAATCGAGTCGCCCCCTGTATTGCAGTTCAAGGTCTGCGTTGAAGCCAAAGAAATCCGGCGTACAGATGGCGTCGTACAATCTGGCCGTATCCTGCGTTTCATCGTAGAGGTAGGGGAACGTGAAGCCGTTCTGTTCGGCGAAAACCTTCATGTTTTCAAATGAGTCATCGGGATACATGGTCGCATCGTTGGCGTTGATGGCGGCGATGCCGATCCCGGCGTCCTGAAGCGCCCGCGCATCGCGAACGATGCGGTCGACAATGGCTTTGACGTAGGGGCAGTGGTTGCAGATGAACATCAGGAGGGTGCCCTTGGGACCTTGTATGTCTGCGAGCGTGTAGGTCTTGCCGTC
>JAPHTL010000200.1 GCA_026193355.1 Rhodospirillales bacterium | reverse complement strand
GCCGCATTGATCAGATAACCACCCGGCTTCATGGCGCGGATCTGCGCGCCGCCCATCATGTTCTTCGTCTGCTTTGTTCCGGGAACATGCAGGGTCACCACGTCCGAGATCGACAGAAGTTCCTCCAGCGAAGCGCAGGGCTGGGCGTTGCCTAGCGGTAGCTTGTCCTCGATATCGTAATAACGGACCCGCATGCCCATGCCCTCGGCCAGGACGGAAACCTGCGATCCGATGTGGCCATAGCCGACAATACCCAGAACCTTGCCACGGACCTCGTGCGAACCATCCGCTGACTTGCGCCAGATGCCACGATGGGCAAGGGCTGATTTTTCGGGGATGCCGCGATAGAGCATTACCGCCTCGGCAACGACCAGTTCGGCAACCGAGCGGGTATTGGAATAGGGCGCATTGAAAACGGGGATGCCCTTGCTGTGGGCCGCCGCCAGATCGACCTGATTGGTGCCGATACAAAAGCAGCCGACGGAGAAAAGCTTGTCCGCTGCTTCGAAAACCTTTGCGGTCAGCTTGGTGCGCGAACGAATGCCAACAACGTGAACATCGCGGATACGCTCAACCAGCTCCGCCTCGTCCAGCGCCTTCGGCAACAATTCGACATTGTTGTACCCCTGCGCATTGAAACTCCTGACGGCGGATTCATGAATACCTTCAAGAAGGAGGATCTTGATCAGGTCTTTAGACAGCGACAGTTTTGACATGGTGGTCTCTGACCTCGTTTCATGGAACGATCACGGTATAATGTTTACCACCTCAATGGTGGGAGGCGAAAAGGGCCGCAGAGTGATCCGCGGCCCCGTTTCGTCGACAGATGTGGAAGGCCGAACGGCAGCTCAGAAGTCGAGCGCTTCCGCCCGCACCACATGCGGCAGTTTACGCACTTCCGCCAGGGTCTCGTCGCTCACCTTCTGATCAACCTGCAAAAGGGCCAGCGCCTCACCACCCTCGTTATTGCGGCCGAGATGGAAGGTCGCGATATTGACGCCGGCGAAACCAAGAGCCGTGCCCAGCTTGCCGATGAAGCCCGGCTTGTCCTCGTTGGTGATATAGAGCATGTGGGGGCCGACCTCGGCCTCGACGGCGATGCCGTTGATTTCCACCAGCCGCGGCTTGCCGGCGAACAGGGTTCCCGACACCGACCGGGTCTGCGACTCGGTTGTGACCACCAGACGGATCATCGTTGTGTATTCGCCTTCCCGATCACGCTTGACCTCGGAAACCTCTATATCGCGTTCCTTGGCGATCACCGGGGCGCTGACCATGTTCACGGATTCGAGCATCGGGCTGAGCAGCCCTTTCAGCACGATCGCCGACAGCGGCTTGGTATTCAGTTCCGCAACAGCGCCTTCGAATTCGATGCTGACGCCCTTGATGCCGGTCTGCGTGATCTGACCGGCGAAGCTGCCGATCTCTTCCGCCAGTTTCATGTAGGGCCGCAGCTTCGGCGCGTCCTCGGCGCTCACCGACGGCATATTCAGCGCGTTGACCACGGCGCCCGTCAGAAGATAGTCGGAGATCTGCTCGGCAACCTGCACGGCGACATTGACCTGCGCCTCTGTCGTCGAGGCGCCGAGATGCGGTGTCGCCACCACGTTGGCCATGCCAAACAGCGGGTTTTCCTTGGCCGGTTCCTGGGCGAAAACGTCGAGCGCCGCGCCCCCCACCTTGCCGCTTTCCAGCGCTTCCTTGAGGGCGACCTCGTCAACCAGACCGCCGCGCGCGCAGTTGATGATGCGAACGCCATCCTTCATCTTCTTGAAGGCCGATGCCCCGATGATGTTGCGGGTCGTATCCGTCAGCGGCGTATGCAGCGTGATAAAATCGGCGCGGGCGAACAGTTCGTCCAGTTCGACCTTCTCCACGCCCAGATCCTTGGCCCGTTCCTGCGAGAGGTAGGGGTCGAAGGCGACGACGCGCATTTTCAGGCCCTGCGCCCGGTCCGCGGTAACCGCACCGATGTTGCCGCAGCCGATGACGCCCAGCGTCTTGCCCATCAGTTCGACGCCCATGAACTTCGACTTTTCCCACTTGCCCGCGTGGGTCGAGGCGTTGGCCTCGGGGATCTGGCGGGCCAGCGCCATCATCATGGAAATGGCGTGTTCGGCCGTGGTGATGGAGTTGCCGAACGGCGTATTCATCACAACAACGCCCCGACCCGTTGCGCCCGGAACGTCAACGTTATCGACGCCGATACCCGCACGACCAACAACCTTGAGGTTGTTGGCGGCGGCCAGAATTTCGGCCGTGACCTTGGTCGCCGAACGAATGGCAAGGCCATCGTATTCACCGATGCAGGCCTTCAGCTCGTCCGGCGTCATGCCCGGCTTGTAATCGACCTCAAGGCCGCGTTCCTTGAAAATCTGCTCGGCGAGCGGGCTCATCTTGTCTGAGATAAGGACTTTAGGCATTTCTGTATTCCCCCTGATCAGGCGGTAAGTTCCTGTTCAACCTGGCCGATCGCCCAGTCCAACCAGGGGAACAGGGCTTCCAGATCTTCGGATTCGACGGTCGAGCCGGCCCAGATACGAAGACCGGCAGGCGCATCCCGATAGGCGCCGATGTCATAGGCAACGCCTTCCTCGTCCAGAATGGCGACGAGGCGCTTGGCGGCCTTCGCCTGGTCCTCGGCGGACAGGGTGGTGAACCACGGCGCGACAATCTTCAGACACACTGACGTGCGCGAACGGGTTTTCGCATCACCGGCCAGAAAGGCTACCGAGGGATTGCTGTCCACCCAGTTGGTGATGACGTCCAGATTGTCCTGTGAACGCTTGATCAGGCCTGGCTGCCCACCAACGGTGACCGCCCATTTCAGGCCGTCCAGCGCGTCTTCAACGGCAATCATCGACGGGGTGTTGATGGTCTCACCCTTGAAAATGCCGTCGATCAGCTTGCCGCCCTTGGTCATGCGGAAGATCTTCGGCATTGGCCATGACGGGGTATAGGTCTCCAGCCGCTCAACGGCGCGGGGGGACAGAACGAGCATGCCGTGCGCGGCCTCGCCGCCCATGACCTTCTGCCATGACCATGTGGTCGCATCCAGCTTGTCCCACGGCAGGTCCATGGCGAAAACGGCGGATGTCGCATCGCAGATGGTCAGGCCCTGACGGTCGGTGGGGATCCAGTCGCCGTTGGGGACGCAAACGCCTGAGGTCGTACCGTTCCACGTGAAGACAACGTCGCGCGTGAAATCGACCTGCTTGAGGTCCGGCAGTTCGCCGTATTCGGCCGTCATGGCGCGAACGTCGGGCAACTTCAGTTGCTTGGTCACATCGGTGATCCAGCCGCTGCCGAAGCTTTCCCACGCCAGCATGTCGACACCGCGCGGCCCGAGCACGGACCACAGCACCATCTCCACCGCGCCGGTATCGGAAGCGGGAACAATGCCGATGCGATAGTCGTCGGGAATTCCAAGAACCGCACGGGTCCGGTCGATCACCTCCAGCAAGCGGGCCTTGCCCGGTTTGGCGCGATGCGAACGGCCCGTCAGGGCGTTCGCCAGACTGTCAATCGACCAGCCGGGACGCTTGGAACAGGGACCAGAAGAAAAATTGGGATTGTTCGGCCGAACGGTCGGCCGGGGGGCAGGTGTGCTCATCGTTTTTTACTCCCATCCTCACAGATGGGTCGCGCCCCGTTGGGGGGGCGTGGCCCGAAATCTGTCTAAGGCCGGGGGGCAGGAGAGTCAACGGAGATTCAGCCATCGCGACAAAAAAACGCGATTTTTTTGTGGAATCATTCTCGGATGCTGGCCATTCCTTCCATGTAAAGAACGGCCTTGCCTGCCAGATGCACGCGATCACCGTCGTTGCGACAGCGGATCGCGCCGCCACGCGCCGAGACCTGCCGGGCATCAAGGGCGTCCTTGCCCAACCGCGCAGCCCAGTAGGGAACCAGCGAACAATGCGCCGAACCCGTTACCGGGTCTTCGGGTACGCCCTTGGCCGGCGCGAAAAAACGGGAAACGAAATCGCAATCCCTTCCCGGCGCGGTGGCGATAACGGCGAAACGATCCAGCGCCATCAAACCGGCCATGTCGGGGGTCAGGGCGCGAACCTCGTCCTCGTTGCCGTAGACAACAACGTAATCACGCGCAGCAAGCACAGCCTCTGGCGTCCCGCCCAAGGCTTCGATCAGACCGGCACAGGGCGCGCAGGGCGCAGGCGGGCGGGACGGAAAGTCCATGGAAAGAAGACCGCCGTCACGGACCACGGTCAGAAGGCCGCTTTTGGTATGGAAGCGGACCTCATCCCTCTCCCGTTCCAGCCGAGACAGGATCAGATGCGCCGTGGCCAGTGTTGCGTGGCCGCAAAGGTCCACCTCGACGCCAGGCGTAAACCAGCGCAATTCAAAGTCATCGCCCTTCGGAACGAAAAAGGCGGTTTCCGAAAGGTT
>JAPHTL010000123.1 GCA_026193355.1 Rhodospirillales bacterium | reverse complement strand
GCCACCACCACCTGCAACGGGGCCAGCCACAGGGGCAGCCGCCCGGCATAGTGTTCGATCAGGATGCCCGTGAAACGCTCCAGCGAGCCGAACAGCGCACGATGCAGCATGACGGGACGCTGTTTCTCGCCCTGTTCATCGATGTAGTGCACATCGAGGCGTTCGGGCAGGTTCATGTCGACCTGCAAGGTGCCGCACTGCCAGTCGCGGCCGATGGCGTCACGCAGGACGAATTCCAGTTTAGGGCCATAGAACGCGCCTTCGCCCGGATTGTAGCTGTATTCATGGCCCATCCCGTCGAGCGCGCCTCTGAGCGCCCCTTCGAGAAGATCCCAGATTTCGTCCGAGCCAAGCCGCTTTTCCGGTCGGTCGGAGAACTTGATCCGCACATTGTCGAAACCGAAATCGCGATAGATGTCGAGGATCAGTTCGACGACGGTGCGACATTCCGCCTCAAGCTGCTGCGGGGTGCAGAAAATATGCGCGTCGTCCTGGGTGAATTCGCGCACCCGCATCAACCCATGCAATGCGCCCGACGGTTCGTAGCGGTTGACCTTGCCAAACTCGGCGATGCGCCGGGGCAGATCCTTGTAGCTGGTGATCCCTTGTTTGAAGACCTGAATGCCGCCCGGGCAGTTCATCGGCTTCAGCGCAAAGACGCGTTCGTCCTCGGTCTGCGTGATGTACATGTTTTCGCGGAAATTTTCCCAGTGCCCGGAAAGCTCCCACAGTTGACGGTCCATCACGCTGGGCGTCGAAATTTCGACATAGCCCGCGCGATCCTGACGGGCGCGCATGTATTCCACCAGCGAACGGAACAAACGCCACCCCTTGGGGTGCCAGAACACCGCGCCGGGCGCTTCTTCCTGAAAATGGAAGAGGTCCATCTCGCGCCCCAGACGGCGATGGTCGCGCTTTTCCGCCTCTTCCAGCATGGTCAGATAGGCGTCCAGCTGTTTCTTGTCGCCCCATGCGGTGCCGTAGATCCGTTGCAGCATCGCGTTCTTCGCGTCACCGCGCCAGTATGCACCGGCCAGTTTCATCAGCTTGAAGGCCTTGCCGACCTTGCCGGTGCTCGGCAGATGCGGCCCACGGCACAGGTCGAACCACTTGCCCTGGCGGTAGATGGTGACGGTTTCGCCGGCGGGCAGGTCGCGGATGATTTCCGCCTTGTAACTCTCGCCCATGCCCTCGAAGGTGCGGATCGCTTCTTCCCGATCAATTTCCTCGCGCACGATTGGTTCGTCGCGATCGATGATCTCGGCCATCTTCGCCTCGATCTTTTCCAGATCGGCGGGCGTGAAGGGTTCTTCGCGGGCGAAGTCGTAATAGAAACCGTTTTCGATGGCCGGGCCGATGGTCACCTGGGTGCCGGGGAAAAGTTCCTGCACCGCCTCTGCCATGACATGGGCGGCGTCATGGCGGATCAGTTCCAGCGCCGCTTCGTCCTTCGCGGTGACGATGGCGAGCGCCACGTCACTTTCGATACTGCGGCCAAGATCGCGCAGCTCGCCGTCAACGCGAACGGCCAGCGCCGCCTTTGCAAGGCCGGGGCCGATATCTGCAGCAACGTCGAGCCCCGTTACCGGGCCATCGAATTTGCGGACTGTGCCGTCGGGGAGTGTGATCGCGACCATGGAACCGCCGTGGTTTGATTTCGTTCAGCAATAGCGCGCGAAATGTAGAGCTATTGGGCGTTCTGTCAAGGATTCGGCTACTTTCGGTCCACTGGCAAGCCTGCAAGGACATCCGCCGGGGACAGATCGGCAAGGCTTGACCGGCGAATGATCGTCACCGCATCCCCCCGTGGCCCGCACAACGCCGGATCGGAAGCATCGGAAAAAAGCGCGACGGTCGGGCAGCCGGAAACCGCAATGATATGCATCGGCCCCGTATCGTTGCCGAGCGCGCAAACCGCGCCGCGCGCCAGTGTGGCGATATCGACAAAGCCGGTTCGGCCGGAGAGATCGACCGCCTCGGGGCAGATCGATTTTATTGTCGCCATCGCCCCGGCTTCGACCGCCGTTCCCAACAGGACGGGTGTTATGCCCCCGTCCGCCAGACGGCAGGCGACCTCGGCGAACCGTTCCGGAGGCCAGCGTTTGTCCGGGCGATGCGCCGCGCCGCCGGGCACCAGCAACGCATAGCGCGCGGGCAGTTGAAACCCTGCGACATCCGCCCGCGCCCATGAAAGGGACGGGAAGGGGACGGAATCAATGCCCGCCATGCTCAGTTGTTCGGCCTGACGGTCAATGGTGTGCATTGTATCGCGGGCCGGGTTGGCATGGGGGTGGGAACATCCGCGTGCAATGCCGGACCACTCGGGCCAGGGGCCGGGCCAGAACAGGCGGTAATAAAAGGCGCTGCGATCCGATGTCTGAAGATCATAGACACGGTCGAAGCGTTGCCCCTTAAGCCAGCGGCGCATGGCCAGCCAGCCGCCCAGATCCAGCGCACCGGGCCGCGCGTCCACGCGAACCTCGTCAAAATAAGGGCTGTTTTCGGCAAACGCGGCATAGGGGGAGGAGGTCAGAAGTGTGATCCGCCCATCCGCATGATGGTCCCGAATCGCCGCGAACGGCCCCATCGCCTGGACAAAATCCCCAAGCGCACCGAGTTTGATGACGAGAATTCTTCCGCCACTCATTGTTCAGTCTTTTTGACCCCACTTGGCCTGCAGAACCTCGTCATAGACTTCGAGCGTCCGCGAACACATCGCTTCCCTGGAAAAATCGGCCCTGATTCTCGCCATCGCCCTTTCCGCCATCTTTGAACGCGCGGCCTCTCCAAGTGACAGCGCCTGTTCCAGCGCAACGGCCAGGGCGGCGGGATCGTTGGTGGGAACAAGCCACCCTGTCTCGCCCTCCAGAATCGTTTCCCTGGCGCCACCGTGATTGGTGGCCACCACGGGTCGGCCCATCGCCTGGGCTTCGGTAATAACGCGCCCGAAGGCCTCGGGATCGGTGGAAGCCGAAACGACGACATCGGACAGCATGTAGGCGGCCGGCATGTCGTTGCAGTGATCAACGATACGCATGACATCGTTGAGGCCGTTCTCGGCGATCTGGCGTTCCAGTTCCTTGTGGTAGCCCTCCCGCCCCTGGTCGGAACCGACGAGAAGGTACTGCACGTCCTTTCGGTTCAGTCTGGCCGCCGCGTCGATCAGAACCTTCTGCCCCTTCCATCGCGTCAGGCGACCCGGCAGCATCACCACCGGAACGCCATCACGCATGCGCCAGTCCGACGCCAGCTTGATCACCCGTTCCGCCGTCACCCTGGCGGGGTCGAATTTGGCGAGGTCGACGCCGCGATGGATGATCCGGATCTTGTCCGTCGGCACGCCGTAAACCCTGCGCATGTGCCCGGCGATGAAGGCGGAAATCGCGATCACCTTTTCCCCGCGGGTCATGATGGCGTTGTAGGCGCG
>JAPHTL010000156.1 GCA_026193355.1 Rhodospirillales bacterium | reverse complement strand
TTGAGCTTGCGCAGGGCCTTCGCCTCGATCTGCCGGATGCGTTCGCGGGTGACGGAGAACTGCTGCCCGACCTCTTCCAGCGTGTGATCGGTATTCATGCCGATGCCGAAACGCATGCGCAGCACGCGTTCCTCGCGCGGGGTGAGGCTGCCCAGCACCCGCGTCGTGGTTTCGCGCAGGTTGGCCTGGATCGCCGCATCCAGCGGCTGCACGGCGTTCTTGTCCTCGATAAAGTCACCCAGGTGGCTGTCTTCCTCGTCGCCGATGGGGGTTTCTAGGCTGATCGGCTCCTTCGCGATCTTCAGCACCTTGCGCACCTTTTCCAGCGGCATGGACAGCTTTTCGGCCAGTTCCTCGGGCGTCGGCTCACGGCCGATTTCGTGCAACATCTGGCGCGATGTGCGGACCAGCTTGTTGATCGTTTCGATCATGTGCACGGGGATGCGGATGGTCCGCGCCTGATCGGCGATGGACCGCGTGATCGCCTGCCTGATCCACCATGTGGCATAGGTGGAGAACTTGTAGCCACGGCGGTATTCGAACTTGTCCACCGCCTTCATCAGGCCGATGTTGCCTTCCTGAATGAGGTCGAGGAACTGCAGGCCACGGTTGGTGTACTTCTTGGCGATGGAGATGACGAGCCGCAGGTTGGCCTCGATCATTTCCTTCTTCGCCTTTACGGCCTCGCGCTCGCCCTTCTGAACGGTCTGCAGGATGCGGCGGAATTCGCCGATCGGCAGCCCGGCTTCCTGCGAAACGTCGGAAATACCCTGGCGCATCACCTCGATCTCGTCGCCATTCTTTTCGATCAGGGCCAGCCAGTTCTTGTTCATCTTGGAAACGCGCTCGGCCCAGTTGGGGTCAAGCTCGGAACCGAAATAGTGCTCAAGAAAGTCTTCGCGCTTGACCTTGCGCTTGACCGCCATGCGCATGAGCTTGCCTTCGAAACCCATCAGCACCCGATTGAGGTCGTAGATGTGTTCGAGCAACTCTTCGATGCGCGCGTTGTTCAGGTGAACCTTTTCCATGAGGTCAACCAACTCATGGCGCATCTTGTTGTAGCGGTTTTCGAGGCGGGCCGGGACTTCCTCGCCCTGCTGAAGGTGTTCAAGCCGCTGCTCCTGCGCCTTGTGCAGGCGCTTGTAGAGCTTGGCGATGTCCTCAAGAGTCTCGGCGACAACCGGGATCAGCTTGGCTTCCATGGCAGCCAGGGACAGATTTCCTTCGTCCAGGTCCTCGTCATCGTCGCCATCGGAGCCCGCTTCCGCGGTTTCGCCTTCCGGCGTCCCGGTCTTTTCCTCTTCGTCGGATTTCTTGGCGTCGGCGGGATTCTTGGCGCCGTTGCCCTTCTGCTTCGCCGTATCGTCGGCGGGCGTGGCGGAGGCATCGGTTCCATTGGAATCGTCGTCTGAATCCGTGTTTTCGCCTTCGGTGGACGGACCGCCGCCGTAGGTAGCCTCAAGATCGATGATATCACGGAGCAACAGACGGCCTTCCAGCAGCGCGTCATGCCATTCAACGATGGAGCGGATCGTCATGGGGCTTTCGCAAAGCCCGCCGATCATCATCTCGCGACCGGCCTCGATACGCTTGGCGATGGCGATTTCGCCCTCACGGGACAGAAGTTCGACGCTGCCCATTTCGCGCAGATACATGCGCACGGGATCGTCGGTGCGGCCGGCATCGTCGTCCACGTTACCCGCGACGACAACCTCGCCCTCTTCGTCGCCGCCGGAGGAATCCTCGGCTTCTTCGTTTTCAACGACATTGACGCCCATCTCGGAAAGCTGGGCCATGGTGTCCTCTATCTGCTCGGAGGACACGTCATCGGGCGGCAGGGCTTCGTTCAGCTCGTCATAGGTGACGAACCCGCGCTCCTTGCCCTTGGCAACCAGCTTCTTGACCGCCGCCCCGACCGTGTCGAGCAGCGGACCGTCGCCGGTCTCTTCCGTTTGTTCCTTAGCCGATTCCTTAGCCGCAGCCTTCGTCGCCATTCCTGTTTCCCGCTCCCGCTCGGATCGCGTGACACCCGGAAACTTTCTCCGGGCGGGCCGGGCAAAACCCCAATCCGGGGGGCCGGTCCTTGTCTTCGCGGCATTTACGCCGCTTCGCCGCCATCGTCGAGTTGATGAAGTTCAAAATCCTTGAGAACCTGCCATTTACGGTAGGCTTCTTCCGTACCCTCCGCCTCGAAAGCCCGTCGCGCTTCCTGGATCTCGGCCTTGAGGCCTTTTCTCTTATATAAGGTGTAGGTTTGCTCCCAGCCTTCCAACGCCGAATCGGGCGACTGCTCCGGTCGCGCAAAATAGGCGTGGTCGAAAACGCCCCCCAACAACAAGCCGTCAACAGGCTCCGAAAAACCACATCGTCTGAGATGGGCTTCCAGCGCCTTAAAATCAAGGTCCGGGTCGCCGGACAGGGTCTTTAATAGTTCCTGACGCAATTTGTCAAGGTCGGGGGCAGAAAAGGAAAGAGATCCAAGGCGTTCATCGATACGGTCAAAAAGTGCCGGATGGGTCAGAAGAACGGCGAGAAGGATCTGTTCGCGAAGCCGTTCCTGGTCGATCCGGACAGCGCCGCCCCCCTTGCCCAGCGCCGCAGCGGGAAGCGCTGCACCGCCTTTTCCGCGCTTGCCGCCTGCCCATCCACCGCCACGGGCCCAGAAACGATCGCGGAAGGATTCCTCATAACTGCGCCGAACCGTCTCATCGGCGATCCGCGCGGTTTGTGTCTTCAGATCCTGCCATGCCTTGGCCTTGACCTCGGGCGCGGCAGGCACGGCAGCGCCGACAACGGAATGCCACAGGACATCGGACAACGACCGTGCCTCTTCGATGACGCCCCGCATGGCCGCCGTTCCCTTGTTGGTGATCAGGCTGTCTGGGTCTTCGCCTTCCGGCAAAAGGGCGAAGCGAAGCGACACGCCGGGGCGCAGAAGCGGAAGGGACCGTTCCGCGGCGCGCATGGCCGCGCGCTGCCCCGCGGAATCGCCGTCGAAACAAAGTACGGGTTCGGGCGCGGCTTTCCACAACAGGGCGATCTGGTCCTCGGTCAATGCGGTTCCAAGGGGGGCAACCGCATTCGTAAACCCTGCCTGGGAAAGAGCGATCACGTCCATATACCCTTCGGTGACCAGCACCGAACCGATTTTACGTATCGATTCCAGGGCTTCGGGCAAGCCGTAAAGGGTGCGGCCCTTGTGGAACAGGGGTGTTTCCGGCGAATTCAGATATTTTGGCTCTCCCTGACCGATGATTCGTCCGCCAAACGCGATAACGCGCCGCCGCCGGTCGGTGATGGGAAACATGACCCTGCCGCGGAAGCGGTCATAGGAATCCCGGTTGCCATCCTCCGGACTGATCAGCAATCCGGCAGAGATCATCAATTCTTCGGATACGCCTTCGCGTGACAACGCGGCCTTCAGCCCGCCCCGTTCCGCCGGCGCAAAGCCAAGACCGAAGCGCTTGATGGTTTCCTCGCTCAATCCCCGGCCCAGAAGATATTGCAACGCCTCGCGCCCTGCGGGCATGCGCAACTGCTGGCCAAAATATGTGGCCGCCTTGGTCATCACGTCATAGAGAGTATCGGCCTTTTTCGCCCGTTCCCGTTCTTCCGGGCTTTCGACGGGAATTTCCAGCCCCGTATCGTGGGCCAGACGTTCTACCGCCTCGGGGAAGGACAGTTTGTCGGTTTCCATCACGAAGTCGATTGCGCTGCCGTGCGCGCCGCACCCGAAACAGTGATAGAACCCTTTTTCGTCGCTGACGGAAAAAGACGGGGATTTTTCCTTGTGGAAGGGACACAGCCCCCAGAGCTCGCGCCCCTTGCGGGTCAGGGCGACCCGCTTGCCGACGACATCGGTGACGCTGACGCGATTGCGGAGCTCATCGAGGAAACGCGGAGAGAACGCCATTCCCGCCTTTCTGGTTCCTGTGTTTCATCATACGCGGACCCGCGAGCCTGCGAACGGTGCGCCGTCTCAGCCGAGCCGCGACTTGACCAGCGCGCTGGCCTTGCCGAAATCCATCTGCCCGGCGAATCGTTCACGCAACGCCCCCATGACGCCGCCCATATCCTTCAGGCTCGTCGCGCCCAGATCAGCGATGACCTTGTCGACCACAGTCGCGACCTCGCCCTCGTCCATCTGTTTGGGCAGGAAGCCTTCGATGATCTCGATCTCGCGCTGTTCCTGCTCGGCCAGTTCAAGCCGTCCACCCTTTTCATAAAGGGCGATGCTCTCGCGTCGCTGCTTCACCATGGACTGCAAAAGCGCAAGGATATCGGCATCGCTGATTCCCTCGCGGCTGTCTGCGGTTCGCGCCGCGATATCGCGGTCCTTCAGCGCCGCCAGAATGAGGCGCAAGGTCCCAACCTCGTCCTTGCTGCCAGCCTTCATCGCCGACTTCAGCGCGTCGTTAAGCCTTTCTCGGAGCAAGAGCCCACCTGCCTGCTGTTTGCGGAAACGAAGACCCTACATGAAACCGCCGTGGAACGCAATTGCAGAATTGATTCTAAGTGATTGAAATTTCGCAATATTTTCAACAAGAAGTGTCTTGACGACAGGACGCGATTTGCTTATGAACTGCGCAACCCAAATCTGCGCAGCGCTGGGCCAGCCAAAAGGCACAACATCGACGCCATCCTGCACGCCCGTGCAGAGCCTCGATGCGGCGCGGCACGAGTGCAGAGAGCGGGGTGAATCGTCATCCCCGCCCCGATCCGAACGTCGCCGGAGAGTCCGCTTGCCATGACCGACAAGACAGCCCCCGAGCCCCCCAGGAAATCCCATATGGCCCCTATGCCGGAAGGCGCCAGACCCACTGACGCCAATGCCGCCATCGTCCTTTCAGACGGTTCCGTCTTCTGGGGACGCGGCGCAGGCGCAGAGGGCGTCGCACTGGGCGAGGTCTGCTTCAACACCTCGATCTCCGGTTATCAGGAAATCCTTACCGACCCTTCCTATTCCGGACAGATCATCACCTTCACCTTTCCCCACATCGGCAATGTTGGCACCAACCACGAAGACATCGAGACAACGGGGCGCGCCGCGCATGGCTGCGTCATGCGGGCGCCGATCACCGACCCCGCCAACTGGCGCGCCGCCCAGCACTTTGATGAATGGTTGAAGTCCCGGGAACTGGTCGCCGTTACCGGGGTGGACACGCGCAGGTTGACCCGCCGTATCCGTGACGGTGGCGCACCCGGCGGCGCGATGATCCACGCGCCCGGCGACGACATCGATCCCGGTGCGCTGCTGACCATGGCCCAATCCTTTCCCGGCCTGAAGGGCATGGATCTGGCCAAGGAAGTCACCTGCGCCGCGCCCTACGAATGGGACGAGGCCGCATGGGCGATCCGCAGCGGCTACGCCCGCCAGCAGGATCCGAAGTTCCACGTCGTCGCCGTCGATTACGGGGCCAAGCGCAATATCCTGCGCTGTCTGGCGGAAGCGGGTTGCCGCATAACGGTGGTGCCCGCATCGACCAGCGCCGAGGACATTCTGGCCTATAATCCCGACGGGGTGTTCCTGTCGAACGGACCAGGCGACCCCGCGGCAACCGGACAGTACGCCGTTCCCGTCATCAAGAAGCTTCTGGAAACAGGGCTGCCGCTGTTCGGCATCTGCCTGGGCCACCAGATGCTGGCCCTCGCACTGGGCGCCAGAACCTACAAGATGCATCTGGGCCAGCGCGGGGCCAACCATCCGGTGAAGGACCTCGAAACGTCCAAGGTGGAAATCACCAGCCAGAACCACGGCTTCTCGGTCGACCGCGACAGCCTGCCAACCGGCGTTCTGGAAACCCACCGGTCGCTGTTCGACGGCACCGTCGAGGGCATCCGGGTCGAAGGCAAGCCGGTATTCTCGGTGCAATACCACCCGGAAGCCAGCCCCGGCCCGCAGGACAGCCAATACCTGTTCGACCGCTTCGTTCAATCGATCGCCGCCCGGAAGGCCTGAACGCCATGCCAAAACGCACAGACATCAAAAGCATCATGATCATCGGCGCAGGGCCCATCATCATCGGCCAGGCCTGCGAATTCGATTACTCCGGCGCGCAAGCCTGCAAGGCGCTGCGCGAGGAGGGTTACCGGATCATTCTGGTGAATTCCAATCCGGCGACCATCATGACCGACCCGGATCTGGCCGATGCGACCTATGTCGAGCCAATTGTCCCAGATATTCTCGAACGGATCATCGAAAAGGAAAAGCCTGACGCGCTGCTGCCCACCATGGGCGGTCAGACGGCGCTGAACGCCGCGATGACGCTGGCGGAGCGGGGCATCCTGGCCAAGCACGGCGTCGAACTGATCGGCGCCAATGCCGAATCAATCGACAAGGCCGAAGATCGCAAGAAATTCCGCGACGCCATGGACAAGATCGGGTTGGAAAGCGCGAAAAGCGCCTTCGTCCATAATATGGACGAGGCAAAACAGGCGCTGGAGGAAATCGGCCTGCCCCTGATTATCCGGCCCAGCTTCACGCTTGGCGGAACGGGCGGCGGCGTCGCCTACAATACCGAGGAATACGAACAGATCGTCGCCAGTGGCCTTGCCGCCTCGCCGACCCATCAGGTGCTGGTCGAGGAATCGATCATCGGCTGGAAGGAATACGAGATGGAGGTGGTCCGCGACAAGGCGGACAACTGCATCATCATCTGTTCGATCGAGAACGTCGATCCGATGGGCGTGCATACCGGTGATTCGATCACCGTCGCCCCGGCCCTGACGCTGACCGACAAGGAATACCAGATCATGCGCAACGCCTCGATCGCGGTGCTGCGCGAGATCGGGGTGGACACGGGTGGCTCCAACGTCCAGTTCGCCGTCAATCCCGAAGACGGGCGTCTTATCATTATTGAAATGAACCCCCGCGTGTCGCGGTCTTCGGCGCTGGCGTCGAAGGCGACCGGTTTCCCCATCGCCAAGGTGGCGGCCAAGCTGGCGGTCGGCTACACGCTGGACGAACTGGACAACGACATCACCGACGGCCTGACCCCGGCGTCGTTCGAACCGACCATCGACTATGTGGTCACCAAGATCCCCCGTTTCACGTTTGAAAAATTCCCCGGCACCGAAGCAATCCTCAGCACAGCCATGAAATCGGTTGGCGAAGCCATGTCGATCGGGCGGTGCTTCGCCGAAAGCCTGCAAAAGGGCCTGCGGTCGATGGAAACGGGGTTGACCGGCCTCAACGAAGTGGTGATCGCAGGCGCCGACGCCGAGGATGCCGACGACGCCATCCGCGCCGCACTCGGAAGGCCAAGCCCGGACCGACTGCTGGTCATAGCCCAGGCGTTCCGTCACGGCATGAGCCTTGAGCGCATCCAGGAAGCCTGCAAATACGAGCCCTGGTTCCTGCGCCAGGTCGAAGCCATCGTGATGGCCGAGAACGCGTTGAGGGAAAAGGGCCTTCCGAACGATGCCGTCGAAATGCTCCATTTCAAGAAGATGGGCTTCTCCGACGAGCGCATCGCGGAACTGACCGGTCGCGAGTTGAAAGTCGTCAAGCATCGGCGTGACATGCTCAACGTTCACCCCGTCTACAAGCGTGTGGATACCTGCGCCGCCGAATTCCCTTCAAGCACGCCTTACATGTATTCGACCTATGAAGGCGATGGCGTCGGCGTACCCGAATGCGAAAGCGAGCCATCCGATCGCGAAAAGGTGGTTATCCTCGGCGGTGGTCCCAACCGGATTGGCCAGGGTATTGAATTCGATTATTGCTGTGTTCATGCTTCCTACGCGGTCAAGGAATCCGGGCTTGAGGCCATCATGGTCAACTGCAACCCGGAAACGGTTTCCACCGACTACGACACGTCGGACCGCCTGTATTTCGAACCCCTGACGGCCGAAGACGTGATCGAACTGATCCGCGTCGAACAGTCCAACGGGACCGTCAAGGGCGTTATCGTCCAGTTCGGCGGACAAACGCCGCTGAAACTTGCCAAGGCGCTGGAGGATGCGGACATCCCCATCCTCGGCACCTCGCCCGACGCCATTGATCTGGCCGAAGACCGGGAGCGCTTTCAGCAGCTCTTGAAAAAACTGGGCCTCAGGCAGCCGGCCAACGGTCTGGCGCGTTCCGAAGAGGAGGCCATCAAGGTGGCCGACGAGATCGGCTATCCCCTTGTCATCCGCCCATCCTACGTTCTCGGCGGACGGGCCATGGAAATCGTCCACGACCGGAACGGGTTGACCCGCTATATGACCGAAGCGGTCAAGGTGACCGGCAAAAGTCCGGTTCTGCTCGACAGCTTCTTGCAGGAAGCGACCGAAATCGATGTGGATGCCATCTGCGACGGCAAGGATGTCTACGTCGCCGGGGTCATGCAGCACATCGAGGAAGCCGGTGTTCATTCAGGAGATTCGGCCTGTTCGCTGCCGCCCTATTCCCTGTCGCCCGCGATGATCGAGGAACTGAAGGTCCAGACCGCCGCCCTTGCCAAGGGCCTCAATGTTGTCGGCCTGATGAACATCCAGTTCGCGATCCAGAACGACGACATCTACATCCTTGAGGTCAATCCGCGCGCCAGCCGCACGGTTCCCTTCGTCGCCAAGGCGACCGGCGTTCCCATCGCCAAGGTGGCCGCCCGCGTCATGTGCGGCGAGAAACTGTCTGATTTCGGTCTGAAGGATATGCCGAAGCTGGATCATGTCGCGGTCAAGGAAGCCGTCTTCCCGTTCAACCGTTTTTCCGGCGTCGATATCATCCTTGGCCCGGAAATGCGTTCCACCGGCGAAGTCATGGGCATTGATCGCACCTTCGAGCTTGCTTTCGGCAAGTCGCAACTGGGCGCGGGAACCAAACTGCCGCTTGAGGGAACCGTCTTCATGTCCGTCCGCGATGGCGACAAGAAGGCCATCGTCGAAGTCGCGCGCATGCTCCATGACCTCGGCTTCAGGCTGATGGCGACCGGCGGCACTGCACGGCACCTGATGGAACAGGGGCTTGAGATCGTCCAGGTCAACAAGGTCCTGCAGGGACGGCCACACTGCGTTGACGCCATAAAATCGGGCGAGGTGCAGTTGGTCATCAACACGACCGACGGCGCACAGGCGATTTCGGACTCCTTCAGCATCCGCCGTTCCGCGCTTGTCAGCAACGTACCCCATTACACAACACTGGCTGGGGCAAGGGCCGCGGCAAAGGCTATCAAGTCCCTGAAAGCCGGCGCGCTTGAAGTAACGCCGCTACAGTCTTATGTTAACCGCTCACTTTGAACGAGTTTGACAAGCGATCATCGCGCAGGTTCGGCCATTCCGGGGCTGCGAGGGTTCGGTTTGGGCTTTTTTGAAACGCGGAACAGCGAGAACGGACAATGGAAAAGATTCCGATGACAGGAGAGGGATTCTCCCGTCTGAGCGGTGAGCTCAAACAGCTTAAAAGTGTTGAGCGGCCCGCTGTCATTCAGGCCATTGCCGAGGCGCGTGAGCACGGCGACCTTTCGGAGAACGCCGAGTACCACGCGGCGCGTGAGCGCCAAAGCTTCATCGAAGGCCGCCTGGCGGAGCTTGAAGACATCCTCAGCCGCGCAGAAGTCATCGACCCATCCACGCTTTCCGGTGATGTGGTCAGGTTCGGCGCGACTGTCATGCTGGCCGACGAAGACACCGATGAGGAATCCACCTATCAGATCGTTGGCAGCCATGAAGGCGACATCAGCCAGGGGAAACTGTCGCTGACTTCGCCACTGGCCCGCGCCCTGATCGGCAAAACGATTGGCGACACCGTAGAGGTCTCGACCCCGGGCGGGGGGAAGTCCTATGAAATCGTCAAGGTGGACTACCTCTGACGACGAGCTTCCCTGTCGCGCATTAAATCGATAAACGGATCAAATATCGCTGAAATCACCGGAACGCCCCTTGCCGCCGGCGAATCGACCGGCGCCTTCGATCCCCTTCGTCACCTCGGCCTTGCTGTTCCGCCACTCCTGACGCAATGCGTCACGCTCGCTCAACCCGTGTTGTGCGCGGGCCGACCTGCGATCGGCCCTCATGCAGCTTTGCGGGAAACGAGCAATGTCACGTGCGATTTCTTCGGCTTTCGACCGCGCCTCTCCTTCGGGCACCACGTATTCGCACAGCCCGATGCGCAGCGCTTCTTCCGCACCCACCCGTCGGCCTGTCAGGATCAGGTCCATCGCCCGTCCTTCCCCCACCAGGCGCGGCAGGCGCACCGTACCGCCATCGATCAGCGGAACCCCCCAACGTCGGCAATAGACCCCCATGAACGCGGTTTCCTCCATCACCCGGATATCCGCCCAGATCGCCAGTTCCATTCCCCCGGCCACGGCGGGACCGGCTACGGCGGCAATCACGGGCTTGGAAAGTTCCAGCCGGCTCGGCCCCATCGCAGCCATGGGAGGTTCGCCATCATCGGGGAAGTCAAACCCGTCGAGCGCATCGGCGCCTGACAGGGCGGCGGCATGTTTCAGATCCCAACCCGCGCAAAACGCGCCACCTTCTCCCCAGAAGACGGCCGCGCTGGCGCTGTCATCGGCGTCAAAGTTCCGAAAGGCGTCATAGAGCGCAACGGCGCTGTCCAGATCCATCGCATTGCGGGCTTCGTAACGGGAATGGATGACGGTCCAGACAGGCCCGTCCTTATCAATGCGAACGGTCATGAGATTTGACCCCTTGTGACGGCTGTAACGACGTACGCCGGGGCGAAATAAAACAAAGCCGAACCGAACCGGTCGTTCAGACGCCCTTCTCTTCCGCCACAATCGGAACGCCAGGGCGATTTTTCGACGTACGCACCGCCAGCGCCGACTTGACATGGGATACATTCGGAGCGGCGGTCAGCTTCGTCGTCAAGAATTTCTGGTAAGAGTCCCAATCCCTTTCCACAACCTTGAGAAGAAAATCCATTTCGCCTGCCA
>JAPHTL010000063.1 GCA_026193355.1 Rhodospirillales bacterium | reverse complement strand
GCCGGTGAACGAGATCTTGCGCACCGTTGGGTTGGATGTCAGTTCACCGCCGATTTCCTTCGGGATACCGGTCAGGATATTGATCACGCCTTTGGGGAAGCCGGCGCGTTCGGCCAGTTCGGCAAGGGCAAGGGCAGACAGCGGCGTATCCTCGGCCGGTTTGATCACCACCGTGCAGCCCGCCGCCAGCGCAGGCGCGCATTTGCGCGTGATCATCGCGTTGGGAAAATTCCACGGGGTGATCGCGCCGACGACGCCGATGGGCTGCTTGATCACGACGATCCGCTTGTCCCGCCCGTGCTGGGGGATCGTGTCGCCGTAGACGCGCTTCGCCTCCTCGGCGAACCACTCAACGAAGGATGCGCCATAGACGATCTCGCCCATCGCCTCGGCCAGCGGCTTGCCCTGCTCGGCCGTCATCAGGGTGGCAAGGTCCTTCTGGTTTTCCATGATCAGGTCGAACCAGCGCCTCAGGATCGCCGCGCGTTCCTTGGCCAACATCGACCGCCATTCGGGAAGGGCCGCTTCCGCCGCAGCGATGGCGCGACGGGTCTCGGTTGCGCCCATCTCCGGCACCGTGGCCAGAACCGAACCATCCGCCGGGTTGCGAACCTCGAAGCTGCGTTTGGAATCCGCATCCGCCCAGGCGCCGTCGATGTAGGCCTTCTGACGAAACAGGCTCATATCCGTAAGTTGCATGGGGTCCTCTCGTTCATGGAATCGTTCGGGGGAATCAAGGCGGCGGAGTATAAACCCGCCGTCATGGGCTGTTAACAGGGCGTGGGGGCGAGACCCCCGCTTTCCCGCAGCGTGGAAAAATGGCGCAGCGAAATGATCCGGCGTGGACTCCTTGACCTTCCAGCAAC
This sequence comes from Rhodospirillales bacterium, assembly GCA_026193355.1. Lineage (GTDB taxonomy): Bacteria > Pseudomonadota > Alphaproteobacteria > Rhodospirillales > JAPHTL01 > JAPHTL01. Next base: position 4,158 of record JAPHTL010000063.1, on the reverse strand, counting down.
GGGAACCCTTATTAGAGGTGACATGCTGTTGCAAATTTGTTTGTCAGGAACCCCTTCCATGTTCATGCATGCACGCAAAAATCACATCATCACGATAGGGGCAGTTTCCCTTGCCCTGTTGGCCTTGCGCCCCGCCGCTGCAGTCGAGCCAGCCCAGCCTTACGCAGGGGAGCAGAAGCGGGCCATCAAGGCCCTGTCCGAAAACGAAATCCATGATTACCGGACAGGTCAGGGCATGGGCCTGTCCATGGCGGCGGAACTGAACCACTATCCGGGTCCAAGGCACCTGATTGAAATGAAAGACAAGATCATGCTGGACCTGAAACAACATGATCGCATTGAGATGATCTTTCAAACCATGCGGAAAAACGCCGTCGCCCTTGGGGAAAGAATTATCGATCTGGAAACCAGACTTGATCGGCAATTCGCAACCGGGGGGGCCGAAATCGAAACTGTCCGCCCGCTGATTGAAAAAATAGGGCGCGCCAAGGCGGAACTCCGGCTTGTACATCTTGAAGCCCACATGCAGACGAAGGCCTTGCTGTCGGCGGAACAGATCGCCCGCTATGACCTCTTGCGCGGTTACGCAGACGGCGCATCGAGTCAGCATGCGCCCCATGGCCACGGCCACACCCATTGACGGGAATTTCATGTTGCAGGGTCGTATTGGGAAAATCGGCTGGCTGATCGGCCTTCTGGCGCTGGCCGTGCTGGTCGGTGGCTATCTGTTCATCGAGGACGCAAAGCCGGACAGGGCCGACCCGAACGACCAGAGCCTTGTGTCCGAGGGGAAGGTTCTTTACGCCGAGAAATGTGCGGAATGCCATGGCGCGCAATTGCAGGGGGAGCCCGGCTGGCCGGATTGGCGTGTTCGCAAGCCCGACGGATCGCTTCCCGCCCCGCCCCACGACGAAACCGGCCATACCTGGCATCACGACGACGCCCTTCTGTTCGATTACACGAAACGAGGCGGCGCAGCCATCGCCCCTGCCGGATTCAAGAGCGGTATGCCGGGTTTCGGCGAAGTCCTGAGCGACCGACAGGTATGGGCCGTCCTTTCCTTCATCAAAAGCACCTGGCCAGACCATGTCATCGGCCGACAGGAAAGCCTGAACAAACGGTCGAAATAGGACGGCCGTCACAGCCGAACCCATCCCTTGCATGTAGGATGCATCCACGTCCATGATCAATGGACGCGGCAACAGAAAACGGAAATTCGGACGCCCTGCATGGCGGAACGCACGAAAAAGGACATGATGCCCCCCGGTCCCAGCCGGATGAGGACGGTTGTTCAGAACGGACTGGCCATCGCAGTCGCGCTTCTTTTCATCGTCGCGCTACCCTTTCTGTGGAGCGAGGAAAAACCGCAACAGCAGCAAAAGCCCCCGCCGCCCGACCCGCGCATGGGGCAGTCGCTGGACGGCAAGGTGATCTACGAGGAGTTCTGCGGCTACTGCCACGGTTTCGCGCTGGATGGCAAGTCGTCATGGTTTGCGCCAACCGCGAAGGACGCCGTTGAATCCCCGCGACTGGATGAAAAAGGGAATACCTGGAAACTTTCGGACCGATCCCTGTTCGAGATCACCAAGCACGGCGGGCAATCCGTCGCCGCACCGGGCGTGGAAAGCAAGATGCCCGCCTTCGACAAGGTCATATCGGACCAGCAGATCGAAGCGGCAATCGGCTATATCAAGTCCGTCTGGCCCGACGACGTCCACCGATGGCGCGACAGGAACGGCAAGAACAGCGGCTGATCGCTTTCGTCATATTTCCTTGGGCTTGTCCACGTCGGGCGTCGCATCATCGCCCTGACCGCCCTGATCCTTCATCAAATCGTCAAGGAACTTTTTAACGCCTTCCATGGTCTTGTCGACCCATGGCTTGGCCTGATCGTAGCCCGCCTTGGCCTCGCAGGCCGCACGTTCGGCCGCGCAGCCCGCGCCGCACCCCATGTTGCGGGCCTCACTGTCGGAATGGGCCTTTGCGCAAAGGGCGACACAGGAATCATAACCCGCCGCGCATTCGGACAGGGCCTGCGATGCGGGGCGCTCTTCCGCCCCGGCGGGAGCTGCGGCCAACACACCCAAGGTGACAAAAGCGGCAAGAAGAACGATTTTCACGTGCTGCATCATCTCTTCCACAGTCGTTTCACATGTTCATTGGGTAACGAAAAGCGCCTTGTGGTTCCCTTCGACGAAAACGAGGCGACTTACCTTTGCCCCATTTCTTCCAGAACACCATCCCAAAAAGCTATGCGCGCCGTCACTGCGCGTTCGGCGGCGTCTACGGCTTCATCCACCAACGACGGGTTCGCCATGCAGAATTCATTAAGCAGAAGCAATGACAGCGGCGCGTGGAAATCCTCATCCAGATGGATGTGGCGATTGAGGTAGAAGTGAAAGACGGGGGCCTGCTGCTCGGTTACTTTCATGTCCTTCAGGAAGGAACGGAACATTGCAGGAATGATGTGTTCGCGCCCCAGCGCAAACGCAGCCGCAACGACATGGGGTTTTGCGGTATCGATGAAGCTGAATGTCGTTTCCATGAAGGCCCTTGACGCAATGGGCGGCCTTCCGGAAGCCAGCGCAGCACCAATCCCTTCACTCGCAGCAATTTCGACAAAGGCTTTCGGTGCAGAGGAATCCGCGCCAATCTCGTCCATCGCCCCGCAATAAAGTTCGAAGTGCGAAGCATAGGTTGGATTCCCGTTTTCATCGGGAAGCGCTTCATCGCTTTCTTCCTCGATAACGATTTCATTGATGAAGCGCCGAGCGGAAGTGTGGCCGCGCGGTTTCCATGGAAAGGCGGAAGGGGCCAGTTCATTTTGCAGAAACTTGCACAGCGACATGAAATCCCACACCGAATAGACATGGTGTTCCATGAAGACCCGCAGGTCTTTCAGGTCGTTCATCGCGGTATAGATGGGATGGTCGGCCAGGCGCGCCTGCAACTCCCTGATGCGGGATTCCGGAAAAATTGTGGACATGATCAATCCTTGGCCTTGGCGGGTTCTTTAAGGTTTTCGGGATGGTTATTCCACCGTGACGCTTTTGGCCAGATTGCGCGGCTGGTCCACGTCGGTGCCCTTGGCCACCGCCACATGATAGGCGAGAAGCTGCACAGGGATGGCGTAAAGGATCGGCGCAACGAAGGGATCGACCGCCGGCAAGGCGACCGTCGCGGCGTTTTCCTTGTCTAGTTTCCTGCAACCCGCATCGTCGGAGAAAAAGATCACCCGGCCGCCCCGCGCCATCACTTCCTGCATGTTGGAGATGGTCTTGTCGAACAGGCCGTCGCTGGGCGCGATGACGATGACGGGAACATTGTCGTCGATCAGGGCGATGGGGCCGTGCTTCATCTCGCCCGCCGCGTAGCCTTCGGCATGGATGTAGGAAATTTCCTTCAGCTTCAGCGCGCCTTCGAGCGCGATGGCGTAGCTGGTGCCCCGTCCCAGATACAAGACATCGCGCGCGCCCATGATGCTTTCGGCCAGTGCGCGCAAACGTCCATCGTGGGTGAGGACCTCGACCGCACGGGCGGGGACCTCGGTCAGGGCCAGCGCCAGACGCGATTCCGTGGCCTCGTCCACCGTTCCCCTTGCGCGACCGATGGCGATGGACAGACAGGCAAGAACGGTAAGCTGCGTGGTGAAGGCCTTGGTCGAGGCGACGCCGATTTCCGGCCCGGCGAAGGTCGGAAAAACGGCGTCGGATTCCCGCGCGATGCTGCTCTCGGGCACGTTGACGATGGACAGGATGTGCTGCCCCTGTGAACGCGCGTAACGCAACGCGGCCAGGGTGTCGGCGGTTTCCCCCGATTGCGAGATGAACAGGGCCAGCCCACCTTCGGGCATGGCGGCGGCGCGATAGCGAAATTCGGAGGCGATATCCACCTCGACCGGCACGCGCGCGATGCCTTCCATCCAGTATTTGGCGACCATCGCCGCATAGAACGACGTGCCGCAGGCGATGATGGTCACCTTGCTGACCGCCCCCAGATCGAAGGGGATGTCCGGCAGGGTCAGCGAACGCGTCGCGGGGTTGAGGAAACTGTGCAGCGTATCGCCGATGACCTGCGGCTGCTCGTAGATTTCCTTGAGCATATAGTGGGCGTATTCGCCCTTGCCGATCAGCGCGCCGGACATTTCGGTGCGCTGCG
>JAPHTL010000099.1 GCA_026193355.1 Rhodospirillales bacterium | reverse complement strand
GTGACGATTGCGCCGCTTTTGAGTAAAATTTTCGAAACTGGAAGTGAAGGCCCAAGTTCGGGAGGAAGCTCTTGGGGAACCGGGAAAAACCCGGTCACAGAAGGAACCGCAAGGTCCGCAAACGAGAAACGACTTGAGGCGCGATCATTCTGTGATCCGCCTTTTATTTTGCCCGCTTCAAGGCCAGAAAATCAGTCTGACGCGTCGTAGAAAGCTTTCCCGACCGCCATCCATGGTGGGTTTTGCGCGGCGATTATTGCGTACACAGGGCAAGTCTCCTCATGGGTTCCAGGCAGATAGCCGATGCTCATCAGAAACTCGTTAACCACCTCCGGCCCCATGAAAACAAAGGTTTTCCTGAACAGGGCCACCCATTCATCCTTGCGAAGCGGATGGTGAGCGGCGATCCAGGCCGCAAACGAGCCGTGCGCCGCCCTCAATTTCTCAACGCGGGCGGCGTTTTCAACGATGGCGGCTATTTTTCGTTTATTGCGGATGATCCCCGGATTATCGAGCAATCTCGCGATATCACGTTCGCCATAAGCGGCGACGACGTCCGGCGCAAAGCCGTCAAAGGCGTCGACAAAGGCCTCCCGTTTCTTGAGAACGATCAGCCAACTCAGTCCGGCCTGAAAGATCTCCAGGCACAGGCGCTCAAACAGTGCCCTGTCATCGGACAGGGGGAAACCATATTCAAGGTCATGGTAGGGGCCGTGATAGGGATGGTCCTTTGCGACATCACAGTACCACGACATTGCACCCTCCCCTTACGCCTGCTCCAGTTCGACCAGCGTACCGCAAAAATCCTTCGGATGAAGGAAGATCACCGGCTTTCCATGGGCGCCGATCTTCGGGTTTCCGTCGCCCAGAACCCTTGCGCCGGCGGCCTTGAGGCGATCACGCGCCGCAATGATGTCTTCCACCTCGTAGCAGACATGATGCATGCCGCCATCCGGGTTTTTCTCAAGGAACTTCGCGATCGGTGAATTTTCATTGATGGGATGCAGCAGTTCGATCTTGGTGTTCGGCAGCTCGATGAAAACGACGATGACACCGTGATCGGGCTCGGATTGTGGTTCAGAAACCTTAGCGCCAAGAGAATCCCTGTACTGCGCGGCCGCCGCCTCCAGATCGGGGACGGCAATGGCGACGTGGTTAAGACGACCGATCATGATGTTTCTCTCTCCTCTATCAGATTCGCATCAGATGAATTTCGATCACCGGGCGTTTTCCGGAAAGCTCGCGGAAACTTTTGCGAACCGCACTTCGCACAGCATCCTCAACCTCTTCGTCGCTTCCGCCCCGGCGTTTGGGGATTTCCTTGATGGCGGCCTTGATGGCCTTGACGACGGCACGGTCCAGATTATCGGCATCATCTTCATCCACCAGACCCTGGCTCGTCACCCTCGGATCGGCCTTCAGAACGCCTCTTTCATCAACCACGACCGTGGCCGTCACAGAACCGCTCCACAGCGCCCTTTTGCGCCCCCTGACAAGAGAACCGTCAAGACGAACGAGACGCTTGCCCTCCATGCTCAACCGTCCCGTTGGAACAGTGTCGATCCGCCTTGCCTCGCCCGGCGCCAACCGGATCAGCGAACCGTCTTCCGGAATAACCACCTCGCTTACGCCGCATTCCTGCGCCACTTCGGCATTCCGGTTCATGTGACGCAACTCACCGTGCATCGGAACGGCAATCCGTGGGCGGACATAACCGTACATCTCGGTTACTTCCTCCCTGCCAGGATGTCCGGAGACATGAACGAAGTGGTCGTGATCGGTGATGACCTTTACCCCCCTGCGGATCAGATCATTCTGCATGCGTCCGATGGCGCGCTCATTTCCGGGAATGACCCGGGACGAAAACACGACGGTATCTCCGTCACCCAGCGTCACCTGCGGGTGTTCGTTCCTGGCGATCCGCGATAGCGCGGCGGCCCGCTCCCCCTGGCTTCCCGTACAGATCATCAGGACCTTGTCATCGGGCAGATAGCCGATTTCCTCCTCGACAAGAAAGGGCTCCAGATCGACAAGGTAACCGTTCTCCCGCGCCGTTTCGTCAATGCGGCGCAGGGAGCGGCCGATCACGCCGACATGACGTCCCGCCGCTTCGGCGGCCTTGGCGATGGTGTGCAGGCGGGCGACGTTGCTGGCGAAACAGGTAACGGCAATCCGTTGCTTGCAGGACCTGAAAAGCTCCGTCATCGGCTTCAGCAACGCCCCTTCGGAGCGCGATCGGCCGGGATTGAGAACGTTTGTCGAATCGCAAACGAAGGCGAGGACACCCTCATCGCCCAGTTCGCTCAGCCTTTTCGTATCGCTGATCGTTCCGATAACCGGATCGGGATCGAACTTCCAGTCACCTGAATGAACGACCGTCCCAAGCGGTGAACGGATGACAAGACTGTTCGATTCGGGAATGGAATGGGTGACGGTCACATACTCCATCTCGAAGGGACCGACCGAGAACCGGCCTTTCAGCGGTATCTCATGGATCGGGACAACGTTCTGAAGGCCGACCTCAACCAGTTTGCGCCGCAGAAACGACGCCGTGAACGGTGTCGCATAGACCGGGCATCCGAAGCGTTGCCACAGATGGGGAACAGCACCGACGTGATCCTCGTGGGCATGGGTAAGAACAAGACCCTTCAGGCGATCAGCGCGGTCGGCGATGAAGGTCGGATCCGGGGTCATGAAATTGACGCCCGGCTGGCTGTCGTCCGGAAAGGTGATGCCGCAATCGACCATGACCCAGTCGTGGGCGTCCGGCCCCTTCCCATAGCCATAGAGATAGCAGTTCATGCCGATCTCGCCCGTCCCCCCCAAAGGGAGGAACACAAGCTCTTTCGCTTTTTTTCCGGTCATGATTCCGTGTTGCGTTTGTGGATCAGAAAAAGGCCGTAGATGGTCAGATCGGCTGAAATCAGGTCAATCGCATCCGTCGCCGCCTCGAAAAGCGGCGCCAGCCCCCCCGTTGCAACGACCCGCATGTCCGCCCCGAATTCCTTGCCGATCCGATCGATCATCCCCTCGATCATCGCGATATAGCCCCAGAAGACACCCGATTGCATGGCGCCAACCGTGTTCGTCCCTATCACTTTCGGGGGGCGCACGACAGATATGCGCGGAAGCTTCGCCGCCGCCATATGAAGGGCCTCTATGGACAGGTTGATACCGGGCGCTATTGCGCCGCCGCAATAGCTTCCCTCGCCGTCAATCACGTCGAATGTCGTCGCCGTACCGAAATCGACCACGATCAACGGTCCGCCAAACTCCTTGTGGGCGGCGACGGCATTGACGAGACGGTCAGCGCCGACCTCGTCAGGTTTGTCGAGAAGCACCTCAAGGCCGAGATCAACATTGGCGTCCCCAACGACCAATGGGTCACAACCGAAGTATTTCTGGCACATGGTTTTGAGAGGCCGCAAAAGGGGCGGAACAACCGTCGCTATGATTGCGGCGTTAATGTCGCCACGGGACAGGGCGGAAATTTGAAGAAGCTGGGATAACCAGACGCCAAGTTCATCGGCGGTGCTGTCGGCCTTGCTCGACGCGCGCCATTCACCGCGAATCGCTCCGTCGTCGCCAACAACGGCGAAAACGACATTGGTGTTTCCTGCATCGATAGCCAGCAGCATGGATCTGGTCCCGAACCTTGAACTTCATATAATCCGGCTTCAGACGCGATTCCCGAAGAAAACGTCTGCCGATGTAATGTGTCTTCGACGCCCCTCAGACTCAAGAACCAATGCGCCGCTCTCATCCAGTCCGTCAAAACGCCCGTCCAGCGTTTCCGTGGGCAACCTTACTGTGATAGTCCCGCCCAGTCCGGCGGCGCGCTTCAACCATTCTTCCCGGATCGCAGAAAATCCATATTCGCGCCATCGCCCCCGCCAGACGGAAAGGCTTTCGACATAGCTTTCCAGAACCCGTTCCGGCGCGACGGATTGACCGATCTCGGCGGCCAATGATGTCGCGGGAAATTCAGTGTCCGCAGGATGATTGGCGACATTGACCCCGGCGCCGATGATGATCCACGCGCATTCCATCGAATTTCCGCCGCTGCTCTCGCGCGACTGGCATTCCAAAAGGATTCCGGCAACCTTGCGGCCGTTTACGAGGACATCGTTTGGCCACTTCCCCCGGACATCCACTGACTTTTCCGTCGCGGCGCTTTCAACGGCTTCGATCAGGGAGATGGCAGACACGAAGCTGAGCTGGGCCGCCACCGATACGGAGCAATCCGGCCGAAGGATAATGCTGCAAAACAGGTTTCCGGGCGGCGACACCCATTCGCGTCCACGACGGCCGCGGCCTTTCGTTTGCTGCCGCGCCCACACGACCGTGCCATCGGGCGCACCGCCCGTGGCCAGTCGTCGCGCCTCGTCATTGGTGCTGCCTACGCTGTTGAAAGCCCAGAGTGTAAAGCCGGAAGGTAAAGACCTGTCGGACGTCATCCCGGGAAGAGTGATGCGGCAGCCGCGGCGGCGCTGTCAAGAATCGGGCCGGGATAGGCGAAGAACAGTACGATCACCAGCCCCGTTCCCACCAGAATCGCCGTCAGTTCACGGCCAATCGGACGCTCCAGATGGTCGACCGGCTCATCGAAGTACATAAGCTTGACGATCCGCAGGTAATAGAACGCGCCGACAACACTGGACAGGACGCCAATCACGGCAAGGGTATAGAGCTGTGCTTCGACCGCTGCGAGGAAAACGTAGAGCTTGCCGAAGAATCCGGCCAGAGGCGGAATGCCCGCCATGGAAAACATGAATAGCGCAAGAACAAAGGCCAGAGCCGGGTTCGTCTTCGACAAACCGGCCAGATCGCGGATACTTTCGACCATCTGCCCACCCCGGCGCATCGCCAAAATGCAGGCGAAGGTACCAACGTTCATGAACAGATAAATGGCCATATAGGTCAGAACGCCGCGGACACCGATCTCGTTGCCAACCGCCAGACCAATCAGTGCGTAGCCCATATGGCCGATCGAGCTGTAGGCCATCAGACGTTTGATGTTGTCCTGGGCGATCGCGGCAAAAGCGCCCAGAACCATCGATGCGATGGAGATCGCGACGATAATCTGCTGCCATTCCGACACAAGGCCGCCGAACGGGCCGATCATGACCCTGATGAACAGGGCGATGGCCGCAATTTTCGGCGCAACGGCAAAGAAGGCCGTCACCGGTGTCGGCGCGCCCTGATAAACATCCGGCGTCCACATATGGAAGGGAACGGCAGAAACCTTGAAGGCCAGGCCGGCAAGGATGAAGACCAGGCCAAAGATCAGGCCAATGGCCGGCGCATGGGCGTCTTCACCACCAAACATCTGGGCAAGAACGTCGAAGTTCGTTGTGCCAGAGAACCCGTAAACGAGCGAGCTGCCGTAGAGAAGCAAGCCAGATGCAAGCGCGCCGAGGACGAAATACTTGATGCCCGCCTCTGTGGAGCGAACGCTGTCACGCTGGAACGCCGTCAGAACGTAAAGCGAAAGACTTTGAAGTTCGAGGCCGATATACAGCGACATCAGGTCATTCGCCGATATCATCATCAGCATGCCCAGCGTGGCCAGAAGGACCAGAACTGAATATTCGAAGCGGGCAATTCCCTGACGCTCAAGGTACTTGTGGCTCATGATCAGGGTAAGGATCGCCCCCAGAAGCACCATCCACTTGGTGAATCCCGCAAAACTGTCGCTGATGAACAGTCCGCCGAATGTCGTCACACGTCCCATCGTGAATGCCGAAACAAGAAGCATGGTCAGGACAAGCGCTATCACAGCGATGCCATTGACGGATCTCGCCGCATCGGCGCCGTTCTTCTGGAATACGCCGAACATCAGGAGCGCCATCGCCGAGCAAACGAGGAAAAGCTCGGGAAGGGCGGGTATCAGATTAGGAAAATCGGCAACGGACATCTGTATTCCCCTACCCTACTTCACAGCCATGGTGACGCCATCGGCGGCGGCCACGGCGGCGTTGAACTGTTCGATCAGATTGGCGACCGAGACATGCATGACATCAAGGAACGGGATCGGATAGACACCCATCCAGATGGTCACGAAAATCAACGGCGCAAAAATGGCTACTTCGCGGGCGTTAAGGTCAAGGACGCCTTTAAGGTCTTCCTTGGTCAAGCGTCCGAAAATCACCCGCCGGTACAGGTACAGCATATAGGCGGCGCCCAGAACCAGACCGGTGGCGGCCAGGGCGGCAAGCCAGAAACTTACCTGATAAACACCGATCAGGATCAGGAACTCGCCAACGAATCCACTCGTTCCCGGCATCCCGACCGAAGCCAGCATGAAGACCATGAACGC
>JAPHTL010000309.1 GCA_026193355.1 Rhodospirillales bacterium | reverse complement strand
GGTGGAGCCGGAACCCGAACCAATTGTTGAGCCTGAGCCTGAGCCGGAACCTGAACCCGAGGTTGCGGAAATTCCGCCCGAGGTTCCGCCGCCGATTCAGAAGCCTGTTACAAAGCCCAAGCCGCCGGAGCCCAAGGTCGTCAAGCCGAAGCCGGTCAAACAGCCAGTAGCCAAGCGACAGCCGGTTCCAAAAAATCAGACGCAGGAGGTGGCGAAGCCATCGCCCGACGCGCCGCTCTCGCCCGGTGGCGCGGAGGCCTATGTGCCGCCCGACAGCCGTTCCGCCTATTTGCGCAATCCAAAACCCAGCTATCCGCTGGCGGCGCGCAAACGGCAAATGGAGGGGCTTGTCCTGTTGACCGTTGAGGTCAGCGCCGACGGGCGGCCCCTGTCCGTCAGAGTCACGCAAAGCTCGCGTCATTCGATGCTCGACAATGCCGCCCTAAAGGCGGTCAGCAAGTGGCGCTTCGTGCCAGCAACCCGCTTTGGCAAGCCGGTCTGCGCAACGATTGAAGTGCCTGTAAAATTCCAATTGAAGGGTTAAGCCGATGGAATCGATAATTGCAGATCTTTCGTGGATGTCCTGGTGGGCCGACTCCGATTGGGTGGTTCGTTCGGTTTTCATCCTGCTGGTCGGGCTTTCGGTCCTCAGTTGGGCGGTTATCGCCTACAAGGCGCAGCAGTTCGCCAAGGTGTTCCGCGCCGAGCGGGCGTCGTCGTCGAACCTTGATAGCGGCCTGTCCGCGTTGCAGGTATCAAAGGCTGGAATGCCGAGCCACCGTCTGTTCGATGTGGTGGCGGTGGGTGGCGTGTCTGCTTCGCGCGAAGCCATGGAGGCGCGCCTTGGCCATGCGGTCCGCGAATGCCGGCTGGAGCTGGAAGGCGGCCTGACCCCCCTTGCCACCATCGGCAATTCGGCGCCCTTCATCGGTTTGTTCGGCACCGTCTGGGGCATCATGCACGCGCTTCAGGGGTTGGGCGGCGAACAGGCCCTGTCCATGGACATGGTGGCCGGCCCGGTCGCCGAAGCCCTCGTGGCGACGGCCGCCGGCCTGTTTACCGCGATCCCGGCGGTGGTTGGATATAACCTTCTTTTGCGCAGGCTTCGCCATATTGCAGGGGTGGTGGAAGGCAACGCCTTGCGTATCCTCGACCGAACGGTCGCCGACAACCCGGCGAGGGGAGGCTGATATGGCGGGCGGTATTGGCCAGGGCGATCCGGACCAACCCCTTTCCGAAATCAACGTCACGCCTCTGGTCGACGTGATGCTGGTCCTGCTGGTGATCTTCATCGTTGCAGCGCCCCTGATGGCGCAGGCCCTTCGCGTGGACCTGCCGCGCGCCGCCGCGCCCGCCCATACAGAAGTGGACGTCGCCAATCTGGCGCTGCATCATGACGGGACGCTGGAACTGAACCGGCATCGTGTGGCGCGTGATCAGTTGCTGGAAACCTTCGCCGGGCTTTCCGAATCAAAGCCGGACATGGTGCTTCGGATCGGGGCGGACGCCACGGTTCCCTATCAGCAGGTCGCGGAGATCCTGTCGCTGGCGCGGCAGGCGGGTATCGCGCGGATCGCCTTCGCCACGCAAAGGCCCAATTAACCGTAATCGGGTCGGGCGTCGGGCTTTTTCACCGGGGCGTTTCCGTCCAGCCATGCTTCAACTGCCGGGCGCAGCGTCTCAATGGGCTGGTAGCCCGCGGACAGCAGTCCGCCGGTCGTCCCTTCGCGCAGGATCAGGGTGGGGAATCCCTGCACCCCCAGCCGCCGTGATGCCTCGAAATCGACCAAGGTGGCGTTTCGCGCCGCCTCGTCCTCGAATACTGTCATGAAGGAGTCGCGGGGAACGCCCAACCCTTCGGCCAGCTCGGCAAGGATGTCGGTTGCCGTGACATCGCGACCCTCGGCATAGAAGGCGCGGTGCAGCGCCTCGAAGTAGGGCAGGGCCAAGGCCGGAGCCGCCGAGCGCACGGTGACGACGGCGCGGCAGGCCGGTTCGGTGTCGTAGACAAAGCCTTCGGCCCGCCGTCGTTCCAGCGCCTCGAAATCGAAGGGCTGGCCGGTGGTCTTGTGGACCTCATGCCAGTGGTGACTGATATAGCCGAGCGCCCGGTCATCCATCGGCTCGGTCGTGCCGGGCCGCAACCCCCCGACAAGGACATCGACGGGAATTTCCCGTTCGGCGCAAAGCGCCGCCAGTTCGCCCATGACCGGGGCGAAGCCCCAGCACCACGAACACATGGGGTCGCCGACGAAGATCAGGGATCTTTCGGGGGGGCTGATTACTTGCCCTTCCACTCGGGCATCGGTTGTTTGCCGATGAAGGCGTCGATGCCCGCCTGTGCGTCTTCGGTCATCATGTTGCAGGCCATGGTTTCCGCCGCCATGTCGTAGGCGACGGCCTGCGCGGCCTCCAGCTGCTTGTAGAACAGCTTCTTGCCCATGGCGATCGATACGGGTGTTTTGGACGCGATCTTGGCGGCCATCTCTTCGACGGCGGCGTCCAGTTGATCGGCCGGGACAACCTTGTTGACCAGCCCCTGGGCTTCGGCTTCGGCGGCGCCCATGAAATCGCCGGTCAGAAGCATCTCCAGCGCCTTTTTGCGCGACAGGTTGCGGCTGACCGCCACCATGGGGGTGGAACAGAACAGGCCGACATTGATGCCCGAGGTGGCGAAGCGCGCTTCCTCGGCCGCTATGGCAAGATCGCATGTGGCGACAAGCTGGCAGCCAGCCGCCGTGGCGATCCCGTGAACCCGCGCGATCACCGGCTGCGGGATCGACGTGATGGTCAGCATCATCTGCGAACACTTGTCGAAAAGGCCGCGCATGGAACCCTTGGTGCAATCCGCGCGCATTTCCTTCAGGTCATGTCCGGCGCAAAACGCGCGACCATGGGCGGCCAGCACCACCGCGCGAACCGATGCGTCCTTGCCGATGGCGTTCAGCTCCGCTTGCAGCGCATCAAGCAGCGCATGGGAAAGGGCGTTGAACTTGTCCGGACGGTTCAGCGTCAGGGTGGCGATGCCGTTACTGTCTTCGCGAAGCAGGATGGGTGCATCCGCGGCGGTCTGCGGCATGGCTGTCATGGCGATCTCCTCAACTCTCATGAATTTCCGCCAGCTTGCCGCGCCTCTCTTGCGGAGGCAAGCGCGTCGAAGCGGTGGATGTCGGACAAAAGTTTTTACGTTTACGTCAACGTAACCCTGCCCCTAGACTATGCGAACAGACGATCAGGGGCAAGAAATCCGCCGAAGGCGTCGTCTTAAAGTGTGCCGGAGGAGTCGATGGAAGCGAAAATCACGGTTGATGAATTCAACACCTTGGTTCACAGGGAACTGCCCCAGACAGCGGAACTGGGCATGTGGGCGACCGATATCGGATGGGGAACGGCAACCCTTCGCCTCAAGGTGAACGACAGCATGGTGCGCCCCGGCGGAACGCTGTCGGGGCCGACCATGATGTTGCTGGCCGACGCCAACATGTACGCCGTGGTGCTCAGCCAGATCGGCGCTGTTGCGCTGGCCGTGACCACCAGCTTCAACATCAATTTCCTGCGCCGCCCCCCGATGGAGGACATCGTCGCCGAGGGAAGAATGATCAAGCTGGGCAAGCGGTTGGCGGTGCTGGAAACGACGATCTTCACCGCAGACCGTGACCACGAACCGCTGGCGCACGCCACGGGGACCTATTCCATTCCGCCCG
>JAPHTL010000281.1 GCA_026193355.1 Rhodospirillales bacterium | reverse complement strand
GGCGGTTCGGATCAAGACGCACTTTCTGGCGGCCGCCAGCCACGATCTGCGACAACCCCTTCAGGCGCTGATCCTTTTTGTCGAGGCGTTGGCCTTCCGCCAGCATGATGAAAAATCAAGCGACCTTATTGCAAAAATTCGTTTGTCCGTGGACGCGCTGGAGCAGTTGCTGAACATGCTGCTCGACGTTTCGCGGTTCGATGCCGGGCTGATCGTTCCGGAAAAATCCCTTTTTTCCCTCTCGGAAATGCTGGAGCGACTGGTTGAGGAATTTGGCGCCCTGTGCAGGGAGAAGGGCATCGTTTGCCGAAAAAGAATCATCCCTGACATCATGATTGAAACCGACCCCACTTTGTTGGAACGGGTCTCGCGCAACCTGATGAGCAACGCCCTTAACTATACGGAAAGCGGGGGAATCCTGATCGCCACGCGGCGGCGGGCAGGCGGGGTCAGAATCGAGATATGGGATACGGGGATCGGCATTCCGCCAGAACAGCGAGAGCGAATATTCGAAGACTTCTACCAGCTGGATAATCCATCGCGTGATCGTCGCAAGGGGCTGGGGTTGGGGCTGGCGATTGTCAGCCGCCTGGCGAATCTCCTTGGCACACCGGTAAATGTGCGCTCAATTCCCGGAAAAGGGTCTGTATTCAGTGTCGATATTCCCTCGGCGCAGTCCGTGTTTCAATGATCAGAGGCAGCAGGCTTTTCCGTTTCCGCCACCCGTGAAAGACTCCCACTCCGTCCCATGCTCCGGCGGTCGATGGCGACCGCTTTCATAAGCGCGTAAATGGGCTTTCCTGCTTCAAGGGAAAGGAGGCTTGCCGCCTTGCGGGTTACGCGCGCCAGAATTCTGCTTTCTCCCACAAGGAGCGCAATATCCAGTTGCGGCCCGCCCTGATCGTTTATTTCGACAATAGTGCCAAACAACGTGTTGAGAATGCTTGTGTTTTCCACTCGGTGAAGGCTCAGCGACACATCGCGCGCCCTTATGCGAAGCTTGATGCCGCTACCGACCGGCAGATCAACCCTGGGAACGGTCAAACGTCCACCGGCGAAATCCAGGTAGCTCAACCCGAATTTGTCGTCGTGCTCGGCGATTTTCGTCGCCAGAACCGCACCGGCTTCGTAGCGCCCCGTCATGGGGTAGAGGTCCAGACGCGCCGTCAGTTCCTCGACCGGGCCGGTTGCCGCAACCTTTCCGCCTGACAGCAGGACCATCGTATCGGACAGGCGGATGATTTCCTCAAGCGCGTGGCTGACGTATACGACGGGCATGTCCATGTGATCGCGCAATCGCTCGATGAAAGGCAGGATTTCGTTTTTGCGCGGCGCGTCGAGCGAGGCCAGCGGTTCGTCCATGACAAGCAGGCGGGGGCTGGAAAGCAGCGCGCGTCCGATGGCGACGCGTTGGGTTTCGCCGCCTGAAAGGTGCGTAACGTCGCGATCGAGAAGGGGGGCGAGGTCCAGAAGCTCGACGATCTCGTCAAACCCGATCCTCCGCTCGGCCGCGGGTAGCAGGTTTCTGCCGTAGCAAAGGTTTTTACGCACGTTCATATGCGGGAAAAGGCGGGATTCCTGAAAGATATAGCCGATTCGCCTTTTGTTCGGCGGGACGTTCACCCCTGATGCCGAATCGAACAGTACCCGGCCATCGACGGCGATCCTTCCCTCATTCGGCGTCAATAGGCCGGCAAGAAGGTTGACCAGCGAGGTCTTGCCGGAACCCGAACGCCCGAACAATGCCGTAATCGTTCGTGTTTCCGCCTTGAAGGCGGCTTCCAGCGCAAAATCGCCGAAGCGATGTCTGACATCGACCTCAAGCATCGGGTTTATACTCCCATGCGTCTGGACAGACGCCTCGCCAGGAATTCAGAACACAACACAGCGCCAAGGCCCAGGATGATGGAGACAACCATGATCCGAAGTGCGCCGGTTTCGCCATCGGGAGTTTGAACCATGGAAAACAATGCAAGCGGCAGCGTCCTCGTTTCCCCCGGAATGTTGGAGACGAAGGTGATCGTGGCGCCGAATTCACCAAGGCTGCGGGCGAAGGAAAGTATCGTTCCTGCAAGCAGGCCTGGCGCCGCGAGTGGCAGGGTTATGGTGAAAAACACGCGTACAGGCGTGGCGCCAAGGGTTCGGGCCGCGGATTCCAGACGTTGATCTATGGTCTCGATCGACAGCCGGATCGCCCGGACCAGCAGGGGGAACGCCATGACGGCGGCGGCAAGGGCGGCCCCTTTCCAGTTGAAGGCCACGGTGACGCCGAATGTTTCGTAAAGCCATGCGCCCAGCGGCCCCTTGCGGCCGAGCAGCAACAGCAGCAGATAGCCGACCACGACGGGTGGAAGGACAAGGGGAAGGTGCACCACGCCGTTAAGGAGCATTTTTCCGGGGAACTCCTTTCTGGCGAGGACCCATGCGATGAAAACGCCGGGGGGAAGGCTGCACAGGACGCTCCAGAAAGACACCTTCAGGCTTAGGCTCAATGCTTCCGTTTCGAGGGGGGTCAGGGACCACATCGTCGGCTTCCTGCGGTTGTCTATTGCCGATTTGTACGGGTGAGCGGAATAAAACCGTGACGGCTGAACACTCTGCCAGCTTCTTCTGTGCGCAGGAAGTCCATGAACGCTTTTGCCGCTGCTGACTTCCGGCCCGCCACCATTGCCACGGAGTATATGATTGGCGCGTGTGATTCGGCAGGGAAGACGGCGATGACCCTGACTTTCTTCGAAATCGCTGCATCCGTCGCGTAGACAATTGCGGCGGCGGCCTCGCCTCGTTCCGCAAGCGCAAGAGCGCTACGCGCATTGGGCATTCGGATCGTCTTCCTTGAAATATCCTTCCACAGGCCAAGGTGTTCCAGCGCCTGCCGCCCGTAGATGCCCGCGGGAACATGATCAGGGTCCCCGACTGATATTTTGCCGCTTCCCAATGCCTTCCCCAGATCCGCGCCCGGGTTCAGGGTGAATCCATCAAACAGCGCTGTGTCCACCGGTGCAACAAGGACAAGACGATTTGATAAAAAATCGTGCCGTTCTCCTGGCGCAATACTGTCATTCTTTTCGGCATAGTCCATCCAGGCGGTGTTGGCGGAAATGAACAGGTCGGCCGGTGCGCCGTTGACGATCTGTTTTGCAAGCGCCGCGCTTGATGCATAGGACGTTAAAACCGTTCCCCTGCCTTGTCGCTGAAACTTTTTCGCTAGTTCATCGATGGCGTTCGTCATGCTTGCTGCCGCAAAAACGGTGACACGTTCGGCTTTTGCGGATGTCGTAAGGATGATTTGCGCAAGGAGCAGGGCGCAAATGAACGCAAATCCCATACGCAGTGAACAGTCAGGCCCATGATGAATGGCGATTTTGAAGCTCAAGCTGTCTCTCCGGGACGATCAGGTGTCGACGTGAAATGTTCAATCCTTTTGTATCGAGAGCGTTATATATGGGAAAGCATAACGATGCGAACAATTAACGCACCGATCAATCCCCGATTAAAAGCGCATGCTGCAAGAGGTTAAAAAAATAAAGAACTCACAAGATAAAATTTGATAAAATTAAAATTATTTAACTTTTGTAATGGATAATATATTTTGCCAAACAGGCAGTAATGTCATTCCGAGGGTGCTGCCTATAGTTCATTTTCGCTGAGGCAGATGCGATTTGGTGACCGAGCATTCAAAGGGCATTGAAAATGGTCTCGTTGACCGCCGCAAATACTCGCGCATTAATGCGCCGTATCTGCATGTTTTTGTCGGCAAACGTGAATTCATAGCAATCAGCTGGTCCATGGGTGGCTGCATCCTTGAGGCCTACGACGGCGAACTGACGCCCGGTGCGCTTTTTGATATCTACAGGCTGGGGGCGGAAAGCGGCGCCGAGGTGGATCTTCTGGTCCGCGCACGCGTTTTACGGCGCGAAAAAGAAACCGGACGTCTTGCTCTTACCTTCCACGATGTCGATAACAGGGCCTACGCCTTCATGCAGGAACTGATGGCGGGTAATCTGTCGGAGTGACCATCAGTGGTCGTTTGAGGCGAAATCATCGCCCTCAAGCAAGGCGCGCAGCAGGCCTTCAACCGCGTTTTTTCCAAGATCGCGCGTAATAAACACGATGCGCGAGACTTCCGTTTCCTCATTCAACCCAGTAAGCGCCACCGGTGGGTGGAATACGTGCTGAATGCCGTGGATCGCGACAGGCCGATCTTCTCCGGTGACATAGAGGATGCCCTTGATGCGAAGAAGGCTTTCGCCCTTCGTTGCAATCAGAAGGTTGATCGCGTTTGCGAAGCTTTCCCAGCGAACGGGTTTGTCGAAGGTCAGGCAGAACGAACGGATCCGCGCATCATGCCGATTGATATCATGGTGGTGGTCATGGTCGTGACCATGATTTTCTTCCGTACGGTAGGATTCGGCATGTAACCAGGCCTCGACATCGGGCGTTTTCCTGCTTGTATCGAACAGGCCCGCGTTGAACAGCCGTTTGGGGTCGATCTTTCCGTGTTGGGCGGAAATGATCGGTGCGGCAGGATTCAGTTTTTTCAGGCGCTCTTCGAGTGCAGAGAGTTCATCTGGACTGGCGATATCTGATTTGGTGATGATCAGGCGGTCTGCAACGGCGGCCTGCTTGACGGATTCCGGATATTCGTCCAGTTGGGTTGAGCCATTTTTTGCGTCAACAGTTGTTACAATGCCGTCAAGGCGATAGCGGCTGGTGATCAACGGATCGGTCATCATGGTATGGATGACGGGGGCGGGGTCGGCCAGCCCCGTGGTTTCGATGACAAGGCGGTCAAATTCCGGGATGTCGCCCCGAACCCGTTTCAGAAACAGATCGCGCATGCTGTCGATCAGGTCGCCGCGGATCGTGCAGCACAGGCAGCCGGAATTGAGCAGGACGACGTTCTCGTCGATCTTGCGGACGAGTATGTGGTCGAGGGCGACTTCCCCGAACTCGTTGATGAGCACGGCGGTTCTGTCCATGCCGGAATGCCCGAGTATCGCGCTGAGAAGCGTTGTCTTTCCACTGCCCAGAAAGCCCGTAATAACGGTGACCGGTATGGTTTCGCCGACCGTGACTTCTGTCGCCGCCGGGTTCGCGTTGTCAGGCGTCATCCGTAGAGTTTGTCCGGATCAATTTCCGGCTCGGCGATCTCGACGATTTTTCCGTCCCTTACGGCCATATAGAAGCAGTCGCGGCGTCCCGTGTGGCAGGCAACGCCCTTTTGATCCACCTGCAAGAGCAGCGTATCCGCATCGCAGTCCCAGCGGAATTCCTTCAAGGTCTGGACCTGGCCTGAGCTTTCACCCTTGCGCCACAATTTTCCCCGCGAACGCGACCAGTAGCAAACCCGTCCATTTTTCAGGGTTTCCTCGATGGAATCCTTGTTCATCCAGGCCATCATCAGCACCTCGCCAGTATCGAACTGTTGCGCGATGGCGGGGACAAGACCGTCCGCGTTGAATTTGATGGCCGATATGACCGAAGGAATGACGGTGCTGTTGTCGCTCATTGGTGGGCTCCGTGGAAATCCAGAGGTTGCGGGCGTGGCTGTTCTAGGCGTTGATATGTACTATAACCTTCTTCGCCACCGCTAGCCGTCTATTCGAACATCTTCAGAAACAATGGTTTGGACGCCGATGAGTGAACGTGATGCCGATGTCCTTCTCGAGGTTCGCGACGCCCACCTTTCGTTTGCGGGCAGGGAGGTTCTTAACGGTGTTGGGCTGAGCGTTTCCCCCGGCCGTATCGTCAGCGTCATTGGGCCGAACGGTGCGGGGAAGACAACCTTGATCCGCGTCGCTCTCGGGCTTGTCGTTCCCGAGAAGGGCAGCGTTTATCGAAGGAAGAACCTCCGCATTGGGTACATGCCGCAGCGTCTTGAAATCGATCGAAGCCTTCCTCTGACGGTCAGGCGTTTCATGATGCTTGGCGGGGCGCGCGAAGAGGAGGATATAAGGCGGGTCCTTGGTGAAACGCGTATTGCAGAGCTGGCTGACAAGCCTGTCCAGGATGTATCGGGTGGCGAGATGCAGCGTATCCTGCTGGCGCGCGCCCTGTTGCGTAATCCCGATATCCTTGTTCTCGACGAGCCTGCACAGGGAGTGGATGTTACCGGCCAATCGGAACTTTACGGTCTGATCGAACGGATAAAGGACCGGCGTGGGTGCGGGGTGCTTCTTGTTTCCCATGATCTGCACCTCGTCATGGGGGCGACGGATGAGGTGATCTGCCTCAACGGCCACATCTGCTGTGAAGGCCACCCGGAGGCTGTGAGCCGACATCCTGAATATATCGCCCTGTTCGGGCCCAAGGTTGCGGACAATCTGGCCGTTTATCACCACGACCACGATCACGCCCACGGTCTGCACGGTGAGGTGGTTGCCCTTGAACCCGGCAAGGGTTCGACAGGGGCAGGCAACGCAGGAAAGGGGGAAGGCAATGGATGATTTCCTTGTCCGCGCCTTTCTGACCGGCATCGGTGTTGCGGTTGTAGCGGCCCCGCTCGGTTGCTTTGTCGTCTGGCGTCGCATGGCCTATTTCGGCGACACCCTGTCCCATTCGGCCCTGTTGGGGGTCGCCCTTGGCCTGCTGGTCGGTGTGGACCCGGTCATCGGGGCTGCCGCTGCCTGTATCGCCATCGCGCTGCTTCTGACCCTCATGCGACGGGGGAAGGGGCTGGCCGCAGATACCGCTCTTGGCATCCTCGCCCATGGGGGGCTGGCGCTTGGTCTGGTGTCGCTGGCTTTTCTGGAAACCGTTCGCGTTGATCTTTTTGGCTACCT
>JAPHTL010000137.1 GCA_026193355.1 Rhodospirillales bacterium | reverse complement strand
TTCGAGATGATCGCCCGTGGCGAATACATCCTGAAGACCTTCGCCGAGAACGCCCACCACGTGGCCTTCCTGGTGGATGGCTACCTGGGCGGCCCGACGGCCGTCACCCTGTGCCGCCGCTACTTCCCGAACCAGTTCCTGCACTACCACCGTGCGGGCCACGGCGCCATCACGTCGAATCAGGCCAAGCGCGGCTATTCCATGCTGGCGCACATGAAGGTTGCGCGCCTTCAGGGCTCCTCGGGCATCCACACCGGCACCATGGGCTACGGCAAGATGGAAGGCGAAAAGGACGACAAGCTCAATGCCTACATGCTGGAGCGCGATGTCGCGGACGGAACCCATTACCGCCAGGAATGGCTGGGCATGAAGGCCACCACCCCAATCGTTTCGGGCGGCATGAATGCGCTGCGCCTTCCCGGCTTCTTCGACAACCTCGGCCACTGCAACGTCATCCAGACCTCGGGCGGCGGCGCATTGGGCCACAAGGACGGCATCGCCAGCGGCGCAAAATCGCTGCGTCAGGCGCGCGACGCCTGGATGAGTGGCGTCGATCTGGTGGAATACGCCAAGGAGCACAAGGAGCTTCGCGGCGCATTCGAAACCTTCAAGTGGGATGCCGATGACCTGTACCCGGGCTGGCAGGAAAAACTGAAGGTCCACAAGTAAGACAATGGCGGGCGGGCCCATCGGGCCCGCCCGTATTTCCCTATCCCCTCTGCAAAGGCGACTTCCATGAAGACGAACGATCTCCACGCCGAACAGTACCGCATCGCGGACGAGCCCTTTTACAGCTCTGTCGGAAATGAGATCGCTGTGTTCGAGGCCGCCTGGAACAAGCGGTTGCCGATGATGTTGAAGGGTCCCACCGGCTGTGGAAAGACGCGCTTCGTCGAATACATGGCGTGGAAACTGCAGCGGCCGCTTGTCACCGTTGCGTGCAACGAGGATATGACCGCCTCCGACCTGATCGGCCGCTTCCTTCTCGACGCCGAAGGCACACGCTGGCAAGACGGGCCATTGACTATCGCCGCGCGCATCGGCGCCATCTGCTATCTCGACGAAATCGTTGAGGCCCGCCAGGACACCGTCGTCGTCATCCACCCGCTGACCGACCATCGCCGCGTCCTGCCGCTCGACCGGAAAGGCGAGCTTCTGCCCGTCCACCCGGATTTCCAGCTGGTGATCTCCTACAACCCCGGCTACCAGAGCCTGATGAAGGACCTCAAGCCTTCGACCAAGCAGAGGTTCGGCGCCATCGACTTCGACTATCCGTCAACAGACGTTGAAGCAGGAATCATTGCCGGCGAGACGGGACTAGACGCCGATCTCTGCGCCAAGCTTGTCGATATCGCGCAACGCGGAAGGTCGCTCAAGGGGCATGGCCTTGACGAGGGCATCTCAACGCGTCTGCTGGTCAATGCCGCCAATCTGATCAAGGGCGGCGTACCGCCCATCGAGGCCTGCGAAACGACACTGGTGCGGCCGATCACCGATGACGGCGACATTCGCTCGACCCTCTTCCACGCCATCGGCCTCGTCTTCGGAAAGTAACGGCAATGGAGCGGGATGCCGCCCTCCAGCGCCTGAACTGCGGTTTCGAACAGGTCGAATCCGTGCTCGACGGCTGCCTTGCGGCGGCGGAATCCGCCATGACGCCGGACGGCGTCGAGGCATGGCTGGCTGGTGCCGGGCGCATCTGCCGCCTGGGCCGGGGAGTCGGTCCGGTGCTCGCCTACCTCGAAACCATGCCGGACGTCGTGCGCCTGAACGATGAAACGGTGCTTGAAGACATCGCAAACGCCGCTGAACTTCTGTCGAGCCGCGCCTGCGGACGAGAAATCGAGCCCTTCATCACGAGCCTGCCCGCCATCGGCCGCCGCACTGGCGGCGTCGACGGCTTCCGCCGCTGGCTGCATGTCGTGGACCGTATTTCCGTCCATGCCAGCAACGGCCTTCCTGCCCTCATCGAACAGGCGCCGCATGTCCTCAGATTACTGAACGTCTCCGGCCTGGAGCGTTGGGTCGATTTCGGGCTAGTATCCTATTCCGGCGACATGAGCCGCCTGCCCGAATTCTTCGGGCTGGCCACGGCGGATGCGGTAACGGCCCTGCAACGGCAACGCCACGGCACATTGCTGATCGACCGCGAACGGGAACTGGGGATGATCCTCCGCGCCTTGTGGTCCCAAAAGGCGGCCCTCTGCCCCTATACGGTCGAGAACGAGCAAAACCCCCGCCTGCCCCATATGGACAGCGAGGGCATCCACCTACCCGACCTTCTTGACGATGTGGCGGATGCATCCGCGCAGGACCGTTACCGCGCCCGGCTGGCGCATATGGCCGCGCACCGGAAATGGAGCGTTCCCTTTCTCGCCGACAACTTCAGCATCTTCCAGCACCTGCCGATCGAGATTTTCGAAGACTCGCGGGTTGAGGCGCTGGCCATGAAAACCTACCCCGGCCTGGGTGACCTGTGGCGTTCACTGCACCCCATCCCAAAGCCCGACGCCTGCCCCGCCGACATGTCGTCGATCCGTCACAAACTGGCCATGCTGTCGCGCGCGCTGCTTGATCCCGATCACGGATACGAGGACCCTCTGCTTCTGGATTTTGTCGCGCGATTCCAGGCCCGCTTCGACGCCAATCCGCTGGACCAGTCGCTGAGCAGCGACCTCGGCGTGGAGTGGCTGAAGGAAAGCTACAACCACTCCTTCCGCAAGCGCGATATCTGGTTCGAGGACACCATCGTCGATTACCGCGACGACAACCGCTTTCTCTGGCGTTTCCTTGAGGACGTGAAGAACGAAAACGAGTTCAATTCCGATTACGGCGCGTTTGATCGTTTTGTCCATGGCGAGGGTGACGATGAGGAAGCGATTCCCCCGCGGCACTACCACGAATGGGACCACAAGACGCGCAGCTACCGGCCTGACTGGACATCCGTCTATGACGCCCCGTCGCCCGTGGGCGACGGGGCGGTCATTGACGCAATGTTCGCGCGCAACCGGCCGCTCGCCGAACGCCTGCGTCGCATCTTCGACCGCCTCAACCATCAGGACCGGATCCGCCTGCGCGGCCAGAAGGACGGCGACGAGTTGGACCTTGATCGCGTGATCCGTTCGCGTATCGACATGCGACAGGGATTCGAGCCGGACCCCCGCGTATTTCAGAGTCACAAGCCCGGCGGACGGGAGATCGCCGTCATGCTGCTGATCGACCAGTCGCAATCAACCGCGGAAACGCCCGAGGGGAGCACGGCGAGCATCCTGCAAACCGCGCAGGAGGCAACGACCCTGCTGGCCTGGGCGACGCAGGGTCTGGGCGATCCACTGGCGGTGGCGGGGTTCGCGTCGGACACCCGCCATCAGGTCCTGTTCCATCGGGTCAAGAATTTCGAGGAACCATGGGGACATGTTCCAAAATCCCGCCTGTCAGGGATAGAGGCCGGGCTTTCAACCCGCATGGGCGCGGCGTTGCGCCACGCGGGCTGGCGCCTCGAATCGCGGAAGGAACGGCGGCGGCTTCTGCTGGTCCTGTCCGACGGCGAACCGGCGGATGTGGACGAGGACGATCCCGCCCATCTGCGCTGGGACGCCCACGCCGCCGTCAACGAATTGCGGGCCAGGGGGATCACACCGTTCTGCATCACGCTGGACCCGAAGGCCGACGAATATGTCGCCGACATCTTCGGCAAGCACGGCTATGCGGTGGTCGATCGCCTCGCCCGTCTTCCCGAACGCCTCGCCACCCTGTTCCTCGCCCTGACGCGAGCCTGAGCAGACACCCTCTTTTTTTCAGTACGCAATTCCCGTTGCCATTCTGGCGATCTCACTGATAGAGATAACGCCTTCTTTGTAAAATCGGGGATAGCGATGACATACTGTGTCGGCATGGTGGTCGATGAAGGTTTGGTTATGGTGTCCGATTCCCGCACCAACGCGGGCGTCGACCATATTTCCGTCTTCCGCAAGCTGTCGGTCTGGGAAGACCCCGGGCAAAGGGTCATCGCCCTTGCCTCCGCCGGCAACCTTTCGATCAGCCAGTCCGTCGTCGACGTCGTCAACGAAGGCCTGCCGCTTGAGAAAGGCGAAGACCCGAAAACAATGATGACTGTCGACGGCATGCGCGATGCCGCCCGTCTGATCGGACAGGCCCTGCGCACCGTCGATGCCGAAGACGGCGAAGCCCTGCGCCAGCAGGGCATGGATTTCAACGCTGCCTTCCTTCTGGGCGGTCAGGTGAAGGGCGGCGCCATGCGCCTGTTCCACATCTACGCCGCGGGCAATTTCATCGAGGCAACCGACCAGACACCGTTCTTCCAGATCGGCGAGACGAAATACGGCAAGCCGATCCTCGATCGCGTCGTCGATCACAGCCTGTCCATCCAGGAGGGCATCAAACTCGCCTTGATTTCGATGGATTCGACGTTGCGGTCCAACATTTCCGTTGGACTGCCCCTCGACCTTCTGACCATCCAGCGCGGTACATGCAAGGTGAACACCCTGCAGAGCATTGAGGAAGACAATCCCTATTTCAGGGACCTGCAGAAACGCTGGGGGCGCGCCCTCAGGACGTCTTTCCACAGAATTCCAGGGATGCCCGCGTAATCAGTACCGGCGCAATCAGTCCAGGCGCTCGACATCGACCGAAACGGTCATGTCGATAAAGTCCTCCCTGGCCCCGAAATAGCTTCCCTGCACTACGGTCGCCTGCGACGGGTCACGGGTGACGGCGACGCGGATCAGATTGCCTCCCCCGATCAGACCATTGGTGGGATCGTATTCGACCCAGCCCGCACCCGGGAGAAAGACCTGCACCCAGGCATGGGTGTTGCCTGACCCGCGCAACCCTTCTGTGGTTTTTCCCTGCTGCGGATCGAAAAGATATCCGGTGACAAAACGCGCGGCGAGTCCCAGCGTCCGCGCGGCTTCCATCATCAGCAAGGCAAAATCACGGCATGTCCCCTTTCCAAGACGCAGGGTCTCAATGGGCGTCCGGGTGCCTTCCTCGTTTCGCGGTACGTACTCGAATTCCTCTTTTATCCTGAAGGTCATGGCCGCCAGAACGCTGTCGGTGAAGCCACCGCCCTTCGCAAGGCATTCATGCGCCCAGGCATCAACAATCCTGCCCGCGTCCGGGAAGTGCCGCTCGTTGGCTCGGGCCAGGTCCGCCACCTCGTCACATCCATAGGCGAAGGGCAGGGTCTTGGCGTATTCCTCAATCGGGAATTTTATGTCATCCACGCCGTAATGTTGAACCACGACCACGCTTTCCAGCGTCAGGCAATCCGCGGCCTCAGCAAATTCGGCAATGGTGATCGAATTGTTGAACACATCGTGATACCAGCGGACGCTGGCTGATGGTGAAATTGAAAGTTTGCTTGAAACGTGCCGCAGGTCATGGCTGTCGCGCGGACGGAACATCAGTCGATGTTCGCTGAATCTTACCGGTCGCGCATACCGGTAGACGGTTTTGTGGGTGATTTGCAGGGTTTCCATGAAACTCCTCAGGAACGATGGCCAAAGCAACCCTTGCCGAGGGCATCCGTAAATGCGATCAGCCGTTGCTGGATATTGTCGGCATAGTCATGCAGTCCCTGTTCGATGATGGTCGGCGAATCAGCCGCCATCAGACGCGACTGGATGTCGCTGAGAATACCGAGCGCTGGTTTTGCGGTTTCGACGTCGTGCTGGTCCACCAGCGCCAGCATGTGTTCGTGCGCGTGGTTGACGCAGGCAAGGACGGAACGCGGAAAAGCCTTGTCCTTCAGGATAAAGGCAACCACCTCATGCGATATAAGCCGCACCGAATGGGTTCGCCTGAACGCGTGATACCCGCCGACCGAACGCAGCAAGGCGTTCCAGTGGGAAAGGTGCTCCTTGTGTTCTTCTTCCATCGCGCCGACGCGCTCGGCCCGCGCATAACCGACATCCAGCAGGCGCGTCGCCTGATCGGCCCGTTCGATCATCTTGCCGATCCAGTAGAACAGCCAGGCCTGATCCTGATAGAAAGTCGCCTCGGTGATCCCCGTATGGGCCTGGCAGCTTTCCTTTATGTGCTGGCACACCGCCGGCAGGCGACGCGGCTGCACATCGCGGGTCCGCAAGCCGCCCATCCATGTATTGAATACATTGATCTGCGACCACATTTCCGTGCTGATCAGGTGGCGGAGCGAACGGGCGTTCTCGCGTGCATAGGCCACGAATGAACGGATCGACGTCGGGTTGTTTCCGTCGATGGTATAGAAACGGATGACATCGGTGGCGTTGGCCTTGCCGTATGCATGACGGAAGCGCGAAATATCGCTGTTGGCATCAAGGATCGCGGCCCAGTCCTGACCCCCGCTTTCATCGCGGGCGTGCGTTTCCGTAACCTCGAGCATGCGCGCGAGACTGTCGCTGCGCTCCATGTACCGGGCCAGCCAGAAGGTGTTTTCCGCAAAGCGCGACAGCAGACTATTGCTCAAGTACCCACGTGTCCTTTGATCCGCCCCCTTGCGAGGAATTGACGACAAGCGACCCCTTGGTCAGCGCGACACGCGTCAGACCGCCGGGCAGCACCCAGGTGCTTCGCCCCGTTACGGCGAACGGGCGAAGATCGACATGGCGGGGCTCTACCCCGGTTGGCGTTACCGTCGGGCATACCGACAGCCCCACCACCGGCTGGGCGATGTAGTTGGCGGGATCGGCCAGCAATTCCCTGCGCCGCTCCGCCAGTTCCTTGCGGCTGGCTCTCGGCCCGATCAGGACACCCACGCCCCCGGCCTCGCCGACCGGTTTGACGACCAGTTTGTTCAGATTGGCCATCGTGTAATCGAGGCCCTCCTTCTCCCGGCAGATAAACGTATCCACGTTGTCCAGGATCGGATCTTCATCCAGGTAATACTTGATGATCCGCGGCATGTAGGCATAGACGGCCTTGTCGTCGGCGACGCCCGTGCCGATCGCATTGGCCAGCGTCACGTTGCCCTTCTTGTAGGCGCGGAAAATGCCTGGAACGCCCAGCATGCTGTCCTTGCGGAACGCCTTGGGATCGAGGAAGTCATCGCCGATCCGGCGATAGATGACATCCACCTTTTCGCGGCCCTCCGTCGTGCGCATGTAGACGACATCGTCGTCGACCATCAGGTCGCGGCCCTCGACCAGCGGCACACCCATCTCACGGGCAAGAAAGACGTGCTCGAAATACGCGGAATTGTAGATGCCCGGGGAAAGCAGCACGACATTGGGTTCTCCCGCCGCGCCAACCGGCGCGACCTCGGCCAACGCCTTGTGCAGCCGCAGCCCGTAGTCCGATACCCGGCGCACGCCGATACCCTTCAGGATGTCGGGGAAAGTCCGCAGCATCAGGTGCCGGTTCTCGACGACGTAGGATACGCCCGATGGCGTACGCGCATTGTCCTCCAGCACCTTGAAGCGCCCGGCTTCGTCACGGACGATGTCGATGCCGCAGATGTGCACATAGGTGCCGCCGGGCACGTCGACGCCGACCATCTTCTTGCAATAGTTCGAATTGCCGAGCACCAGATCGCTGGGCACCACGCCGTCCTTCAGGATCATGCGTTTGTGATAGATGTCGTGAAGAAAGGCGTTGATCGCCGCAACGCGCTGTTGAACCCCGCGTTCGATGATGTCGAAATCCGGTGCTGAGATAAGGCGCGGAAGAACGTCGAAGGGCAGAATGCGGTCGATGGCCTGCGCGTCCGAATAGACCGTAAAGGTGATCCCCAGGTTGAAAAGCTCCCGCTCCGCGTCTTTGGCGCGCAGACGAAGGGTTTTGAGGTTCAGCTTGTCGAGGCGGCGGATGATCGTCTGCGCCTTGCGCGACAGGCTGCCGCCCTGGGGACTTCCCAAAAGTTCACAGAAGAAGTCGTCGGGATCGTAAGATGCAAGAAGCCCTTTGGAAGAACGCACGAATCACCTTGTTTTTAATGACAACCCATGTTCGCACATTCGCGCTCCATCTTCCACCTTGGCGAATTTCCTGCTTGCGTTCGCCAACAGATAGGATAGAAATCCGCCGCCAACCGCGCGGACGAAAAGAACCCTGCAATGGGTGTGATCGGTCGTCAGGCCGGGCTGGCTCGTGCGAAAAGGTTCGAGTCGTCCGCCGATGTCCACATACTTCCCGCCAGCGCTTGCCGAGCGACGACTCCTGTATGCCAACATGCTGCGCAACCGGGGCGACCTGGCCGCCGCAGCCGACCTCTACGCCGAGGCGCTCTCCCTTGCGCCAGACTGGGCGGAGGCTCACTTCGCCCTGGCCGAAATGCTGGAGGCCACGGGCCGGATCGAGGATGCCTGCGCCCATTTCCGCGACTACCTGCGCCAAGCCGACGCCGACACGATGGGGGCAGAGGTTCGCCTTGCCCTGCTGGGCGTAACCGCGCGACCCGAAACGCTTCCCGAACCCTATGTCCGCGCCCTGTTCGATGAGTACGCACCGCGCTTCGAACAATCCCTGCTGGGCGGTCTCGGCTATCGTGCCCCGTGGCAGATGCGCACTGCCGTTGAGGCCGTGCGACCGGCGCCGTCAACGGGAGAGCGCATACTCGACCTCGGTTGCGGAACCGGACTGGGGGGCGAGGCGTTCAGGGATCGGGCCGCATGGATGGTCGGCGTCGACCTGTCGCCGGGCATGCTGCGCGAAGCCCGCGCCAAGAACCTTTACAATGAACTGCGAGAGGCCAATGTCGAATCGGAAACGGCCTTTCCCGACATGCCCTTCGATCTTGTGGTGGCGGCCGACGTTCTGGTCTATCTCGGCGATCTTTCGCTTCTGTTCAAGCATGTGACGGCAGCCCTTGCGCCCGGCGGCCTGTTCGCCTTTTCGGTGCAGGCGGGAACGGAGCCCGAGCCCGGCTTCACCTTGGGGGTGGAATGCCGTTACGCCCATCACGAAACCTATTTACACCGGACCGCCGCCGGGGCCGGAATGGATATGCTGACGCTCTATCCCGCCGTATGCCGCCGCGAAGCCGGGCTCGACGTGCCGAGCCTGATCGGCGTCGCGCGACGCCCCGCAAAGGGCGTGGCGGCGTGGGAAGCCCCGCTCACCAAGGGCGGAATCGCATCAAGGGCCGATCGCAAACTGGACGCCTGAAACCCTCGAGCGGGCCCCTATCTCGCCCCCGTCTCGACCGGGCGGCATTCCTCGGGCGGGCTACCGTCAATCGTCACACGCACGGACCCCTGATGCTCCCACACCTCGCGCGCGCCATCGGCGTAGCGCGCGCCGGAACCCGACAGTGCGCGCGGCAGCATCCAGCGCCCGTCGCCATAGGTCAGTTCGGCCGTTTCCTTCCACCACGACACCCGCATGGGCACGCCGCTCGGGCATGTGTATTCGACGACGGCGAGGGGCGGGACGGCTTCGCCTTCGGGCGTTGGCGTGCATCCCGCCAGCAACAGAAAGCACCCGATAAGGGGCCGGTTGATGTTCATGCGCTGCCCTCAAACCCGATACATTCAATCGCCGGTAGAATTTTACGCGTCAGAATGGTACATTTTCAATTGAGTATTATGCAAATCAAGCAGAAGCGATTCGGAGAAGCCTCCATGAAAATTCATCGACCCCGCAAGGCGCTGCTGATGGCCGGCGCCGTCGCCGCTGTCATGGCCCTGTGGCCGGGAACGGCCTCCCGCGCGGAAGGCAACAACTGCCCCACGCTCGTCACCAAATCCGCGGATGTCGGCAAGACTTTCCTTGAAGTCAAGACGAGCCTTTCCGCCCTGGAAAGCAGCTTGCGCTACCTGGAGGAAACGGCGCATGCGATGATCGAGGCCGACCGCGTCCTTGAGGATGGAATCGAGATGACGGACTACGTAATAAAGACGTCGTCGGAGGCCGCCACGATCACCGAAGTGATTCCGGCCGTTCACGGCCCCCTGAACACGATCAAGGAGGTCCTGCAGAAGATCAAGAAGTACGGCCTTGAACAGGTGGAAAAGGTGCTGCACACCGCGGTCGTCAGCACCCAGTTGAAGAAACGCCTGCCCCTGATCAGCAAAACGGCCAACAAGCTGGAAGCGTTCGACAAGGAAATAGCGACGGCCGCGACCTTCATCGAAGGCTACAAGATTGTTGTCCAAAAGGCCTGCAAGAGCGCTGAGCAAAGTTCGGACGCCAACTGCCGCGCCGAAACGGAGAGGACCGCGCGGGCGTCGCTGGGCAGGATGACCGAAGTTGAAAACAAAGTGCACCCGGTAGGGCATTCGATCCATGAACTGGAGTCGGTGGTGCGCCACGAACTACTGCCGGCGATCAAACCCTTCAAGTCCATGGAACGGCCCATTCACCATGTGCATGAGGCGCTGAAGGACGTCCACCGGGCGATAAAGGACTTCGAACACGCGCTGCATCACACGATCCATATCAAGGCGGCGGGCGTGACCGTGGCGACCTTCTCGGTGCATGAAGTCCTCCATAATTGGGAGAAAACGGTTCACAAACTCGAACACGACCTCCACATCACGGAAGCCAAAAAATGGCTGGAAAAGGAGATCAGCAAGATTCTCCACCCGATCATCAAGGACGCCTTGAAGCCGGTTCGCAGGATCGAGCACGAGATCAAGCTGGAAGCCAGGGAATTCGGGAAGGAGGCCGCGGCGGCTTTCGAACGCTTCGAGCAGCAGGCCGCAGGTGAACTTGACATCTCGCAACTGACGGCGGGATTCGATGGGGATATCGGTACGTTCAAGAAACTGACCACCCAGTGCTCCGCCCA